>PIXW01000032.1 GCA_003601535.1 ANME-2 cluster archaeon | reverse complement strand
GCACGGTTCTGGTTGCTGCCTGCCCGATGCTGCTTCTCACAAATACAGTATCCGGCAGGCGCTTGTTTCACAAGCAGCCGCCTGAATTTTGCATCGAATGCCACACTGCTACGATTCTAGCTGGACGCACAGAGTTCATTGGTAGAGTCTCCAGTAACACCATAAGGCGTGACAGCCTCGAATCATAGAAAAAGATATAAATGAGGAACGTGTGGATTTGATGGAGCGGTTCGGAATTCCAGAACCGGATTCAGATACCTTAGAAGATATCCTGAAAAAATCAGGTATATCGTTGCGTGATAACTAAACGGTATTCGTACTGTAATTTATCATTCTCGCAATGGCTTCCCGAATTTATGTCCAGTATTCCCTGAAAGTCACCCATAACCCGGGCAGGTGTCTCTGCAACATCTCATTTGATGTACAGCAGCAATCCAGTTTCCTTCTCTTCTCAAGCGATCTCGCCAGTGGTCTTCCAAGCAGCATGTCAGCCCTGGTCTCGTACTGCCCAAGTACCGCCATATCGTCATCTTCGAGAGCATCAATCACTGCTCTCCCTGCTATTTCGCCTGATAGCATGGCATTGTTGATGCCAGCACCTGTGATCGGGTCTGCCATGCCTGCACTGTCGCCCACAAGCAGGATATTCCCGTAGCACAACCTTTTCCGGAGTCCGCTTATGGGAAGCGCGCCTGTCAGGTATCCTGTCCTCTCCCCGCAGAGCCGCTCTGCCAGTGGGGACTCGCTTACGAATGCATCCAGATATTCGTGCGGAGATCGGGTGCCTGCACCGGTTATCCCGAGACCCACCTTTGCTGAGTCTTTACCTGCCGGATAGATCCATACATATCCGCCAGGCGCATAATTGGCATCAAAGAATATCTCGCAGGTATCCGGTTCTGGTAGCAATTCGATCCCTCTTATGTGGTACTGGGCGCAGAATGCAACTCTCTGCCTCTCTAATCCCAGAAGTGCTGCAACCCTTGAAAAGACACCGTCCGCACCGACGATGATCTTTCCGGACGCCTCGCCGTCACGAAATCTGACACCTCCAGCAGCGAGATCGATCAGGGGTGATTTCCATCTGATTTCTGCGCCCGAATCTTCTGCTTTTGTTGCGAGTGCCATATCAAAGGAGGGTCTGTCAACCAAAAAACCGCTCAACTGGAAATCGTGAAAAGACAGATCAGGAAAATAGGTGCGCATCTTCCTTATCCTTGACTGGATGATGCAGCCATCCGGGAGTTCGATGTTGATGGTGCTGCTGATATATCCTGCGCAGGGTGATCTGCATGACGCGTCTCTCTCCAGCACAAGCACGCGATATCCGGCTTGAGCCACCACTGCCGCAGTGATGGAGCCTGCGGGACCAGCGCCTGCTACGATCAGATCATAGTTCATCGGTATTGTATCTAAGGAATAGGGTATGCGGTAAGAATTTAACGTTGATATAACAATTTATTGTAATACTCCCTAATTTAATGGAAGATCGATACTTTTATATACCTTGAAGTAACAGCATGGCACGCACAATCGTTGCACAAACATAACGCATCGGAGAAACCCAAACACCGGTGCAACTAAAAAACAGGTGATCAGATGAACAACAATGAAATCGACGAACTTAAAAAGATTCAGCCAGCAGTAATATCCGCTATTGCTGCTGAATCGGGCATGCCGAAAGAAGATCTGCTGGAACTGAACAGGAAACTATCAATGTGGATGAAAGAAGCCAGAATAACCAACCTGACAGACGTAATTCACGTTTGCAAAGGCAAATATGATGTGGAATCGTTCATGGCAGGAGTTCTGATAACGAGTGTAATCACGCACAACACAATAGATGTTCATTTCAAGAAGATTGGCGATCAGCACAACGCAAGTGTATTGTACTCGAATTCGGGAATAGAATTCTTGTGAACGTTTATTCTACAACCTGACAATTGCGGACGGATTCTCAAAGACTGAGCATAAGAAGAAGATGATCCCTGAGCTGCCTCGTTATCAGGAAATTGTTTCTGACATGTTCTCTTCCATTTTCTCCGAGTCTTTTAGCAAGCGCCGGATCCTTCAGCAGATTGGTGATCCTGTATGCCGCTTCCTCTGCCGAATGCACGAGATATCCTGTAACGCCATCGAGGATCTGCAACGGGATTCCGCCGGTTGCGCCACCAATCACAGGTTTTCCCTTCCAGAGTCCCTCTGAAACCACCAGTCCAAAGCCCTCCCTCAATGATTTCTGCATGATAACAGTCGATGCCCGCTGGAATGCATTGATCTCGATATCTGTAAATGGCGGAGTTCCAAGCAGCAGATGGATATCCGGATCGCGTCCTGCCTTCTCTATGATTTCATGATAGACGCCCAGTCCCTCGGAGTCGTCTGATGCAACTCCTCCGGCAATTATCAACTGGCAGTCCATCTGCTTCTTCACAAGTTTGTATGCATCTATAGTTCCTGGAAGGTCTTTCAATCGATCAAACCTTGATATCTGTGTTATGATCGGTTTATCTGCGAAAATCCCATGTTTATCAAGTACTCTATCGATCTCGCTCTGTGAAAGTTCGATGTTCTTATCACTCAATGGATCGATCGATGGCGGCACAAGAAACTGTCTCGTCCCGATATCAGGTCTTGCAAACAGTGGTGCTGAGAACACTGATGCATCGTATCCTGAAATGAATCGCTTAAGAAAGTTCCAGACGGGGAGATCGGGATCGGAGACATCGATGTGGCATCTCCATATCCAGTTTCCTTTCTCTTTTGCACGTATCATGGCTGCTGGCTGTGGATCGTGCATGAACACAAAATCGCCATCGAGATTCATCTCATCTGCATTGATGCGATTCCAGTGCAGGTAGGTCTCGAAGATATCCTTTTTCATCTTCAGTTCATTGATCTGTTTTTCAAGTCCATCCGGCACATCAGGATGTTCATAGGAACGGACGTCGATGGCACCATTCAGGCTGCCGTGAAGCGCATTGTGAAACGTCTTTGTGATTGAAAAAAACTTATCGTCACCTCTTATCGCATTCCACTCAGTTTCAATTCCTAATCCATTTAATAGCGGAACTAAACTGGTTAGAATCTCTGCAACGCCCCCACCGGTGTATGTGGCATTGATATGCTGGACCTTGCCTGTGATATTCTCTGAAAGCAGTTCCAGATACTTGATAGGACGTCTTCCAACGATGTCCTCATAATCCCAGATCGATCTATCATTGTTCATGGTCGCTCCCGGAAATAACCGTTCAGGATATTAACGATATTAATTTCGTAAGTATATATAGTGTCTGGTCTTTTCATCGTTTCTCCTCGCATTGTCTTTGTTCCGTGGTGCTGCAGATCAGGATCATGCTGCAACCGCCTGTGGTGATATCCAAACACCATCTTACCATATAAAGCTATCTGTTTATCATTTAATTTCCAAAAGTTATGGTAAATCGTTATAACTATCAGGAGTGGTAGGTGCGCTTACGATTCTGCAGACCGCGGCGGCAGAAATACTATTATGAGATGCCCGGGAATATTTGCAACCAGCAATAGAGAACAGGTGTAGATAAATGAGATCATTCACAGATCGGGTATCAGAGATCGACATCTCTGGCATACGGAAGATGTTCGAAGCAGCAGGGACAGACAGCATCAATCTCGGGCTCGGAGAACCAGATTTCCCGACACCAGCGCATATCTGTGATGCTGCTGTGGATGCGATCAGGCGCGGCTTTACCAGATACACGCCGGGCGCGGGCATACCAGAACTTAAGAGTGCGCTCTCAGAAAAGTTCCTGCGTGACAACAACATCTCTGTCACCCCTGACGAGATCATCGTGACCTCAGGTGCGAGTGAGGCGCTGCATATAGCCATGCAGGCACTGGTTGAGCCCGGGGACGATGTTCTGATCCCTGATCCTGGGTTTGTCTCATACTCTGCGTTATCGCGTATCGCGGGCGGAAGAGTGATTGGTGTTCCTCTTGTCGATCTTCTTCTCGATCCTGATGTGGTGGCTGAGCACATCACACCGAATACGAAGGTTCTGTTTGTGAATTCGCCATCCAATCCATGCGGATCCGTCCAATCAAAAAAGGAGATACAGGCATTCGCGGAACTTGCCGAGGATTACGATTTCACCATCATCTCTGATGAGGTCTATGAGTTTCTCATATACGAGGGTGAGCATATCAGTCCTGCGCAGTTCACAGACAATGTGATAACAGTGAATGCGGCATCCAAGACCTACTCAATGACCGGATGGCGTCTCGGATATCTTGCAGCAAGACACGAATATATCGAGCAGTTTTTCAAGGTGCATCAGTATGTGCAAGCCTGCGCGAGTTCGGTCGCACAGGCAGCAGCGCTTGCAGCAGTCACAGGTTCACAGGACTGTGTGCGGGATATGAGAGAGAAATTCAGAAAAAGAAGGGACATTCTGTTGAAAGGGCTTCGAGAAATGGGTGTCGAGTGTCCGACTCCGAACGGCGCGTTCTATCTCTTCCCGCGCGTTGGTGATGGCGACCGTGTCGCTTCCGAACTGGCAGAGCGCGGCGTTATTACAGTACCGGGTTCAGCCTTTGGCTCATATAGTAGAGAGCATATCCGCATATCATACGCAGCAAGCGAGGCAGATATCATGCGTGCACTCGACATAATGGGCGACGTTCTTCTGTGATATGTGTTTTTTCCAACAGTATAGAATCGCTTGTAAATCGTGAGAATGCTGTTGTTTTGCATTTAATTGGATTGCGACTATAGTTAGGTCAAACAAACCATAAGTACGCTAAACTACCTGATATCCTATGAAATGGTATCTGTATATGTTTACGATGAACACGGAGCAAATGAATATCTGTATAAGTGCAAAGGTGTATAAGTTAATAAACTCCGGTACCAATTAAACTTTAGGCGTGATCTTGCTATGATAGTGTGCTTATCTTGAATACATCGTAAATTACATAGCCAACCCTCACGAAACACTTATATGCAGGTAAAACATAGTAACATATTAACAGCAATCGTGCAGTACTGTGATCAGATCGCAGTCAACCACAGCACCAGACATCATGAGGGGATGGATGGTGACGTTATCGAGGAAAAAACATGAGGTCCCGGCTTGAAATTATGACCGATGGCGAGGATCGACATACAATTCAGACAGCGGATGGTGATCCGAACTGGAAGAGCATGCTGATCGGTCTTGTCAATTCGGCATCATCGGCACTTGTTTCTGAGTCCGGGGACCCACCTCATATAAGGTCCCGGCTGAAACTCACAACCGATAATGGCGATAGCATCATGGAGGCTGAAGGTAGTACATGGGCAAGAGTCATGATCCGGTTCATAGAAGACTTTTCAGACGGAGGCGAGACCAGGCCTGGAAAGGTTGCGGTTGAATCGAGATCCGGTTCTGATGTCCAGCTGTCTGAACCGCTCTCTGTCAGAGAACGCCTCGAGTCGTTCTTGAAATACGAGTATCCGAATGTGTGGTTCACGTCCATGGATATAAAGAAGCATTACGGACGTGTCTATGACCCTATCAATCTGAGTACAGTCTCAACATATCTTGCAAGGATGTACAATCGCGGCATACTCGAACGGCGTGGTAATCGAACGCAGCGGGAATACCGGGTGCGGGAATC
>PIXW01000031.1 GCA_003601535.1 ANME-2 cluster archaeon | reverse complement strand
GTGACTCGCCGAGTTTGTTGGCGGTCTCCTACTAGATATACAATGACAGTTCTAAACTGTAGCCTATTAAACTTCGCCCATGTAGGCACGAGGCTTTCTAATATTCTCTGGTAGTCTCTCATCCCCATAAGTGTATACATTACGAAAGATTTAATATACTTAAATGATATATTAGTATACATGGCTAAAGGCAATATGTCAATCAATAAATCATTGGCAAAAGAAGTGGAAAACGAGAAGACCGTGCAGACACTACCACTGATCGAGTTTGGAGGGGGTATGTACCCTATATTTACGCCAATATCTCCTTCCCATTGTTCTATTTGCAGAAACCCAATAAAACCGAATGAACATTACGATCGGTTCATAATTTCAAGATACGGCATCATAAGATGCCCCGCCACCTACTGGATTTGCCTGGAATCCGGAATGCAGAAAGCATCACACTGATATGATACTGGGCGTCACTGGATCCGCGAATTACAGCGACGAATACCTTGAAAAACAGAATTGCGTGAGATATAACGGACACTACAGCCTCTGGAACTCACATAGTATAGGTGGGACATTTACAGAAGGATTAACAGACGACACGTGATCAAACAGGATATAAAATTCGAAACCGGCAATGTCGAATACATTCTGGAATTGAATCCGTTTCTTAACCATCATCGCATTGTGCTTGACAGGTTTTTAAGAAAGTTTTATAAACTGTTTACGAAATATAAAGAAGATCCAAACGAAAATCGGAAGATATATATCAAACGGAGGTTTAATTCGTTGTTCTCCACCAAAACGGGTTATGGCGAGCTGGATACGCAGGTAGCATTGACTGAGAAGAAGGAAGCGGAGCTACTGCTTGTGCTTGATCATCCACATGCTCAATATTGTATGGGCTTTCCAGACCCAATTTTACAAAATCGCTATCGTGAGCCAGTGTCATAAACCCAAAAGTGCCGATTTACCACAAGTTATTGAGCAAGTACAACAATCAGAAATTTTTTGGAATATCCGTGATACAGGTTATGTTTATAACACCCAATAACTTTACAACCCTCGTTCGATGAGCGTGAACACGCAGACTCCTTCAGGATTGCGGCTCTCCTTGCAGATGTATGTTCTGTTGTAGATGCTCGATGATAGCCCGGCAAGAAAACCGCGAATAAAATTGCAACTCTCTTCGTTCGCATTCAGCTCGAAGACATTCTGCAATGTCACAACAAGCTCATCACCTTTCTCAATCTCCATTTTTGTGAACCAATCAGAAAACATCATACTGCTCAGAATATTCTTAAAAATGACATCCGGACCAAGATCTTGGGGTATATTCATGTTCGCATAATATTTTTCTGCGAGTTGTTTGCCAAAATTGTAGAGGATACCTGCACTTCCTCTGCCAATTACATCTACAAGCGAATTCATCAGCAACACCAAATCCTCAGCCCTTGGATAGATCGGGATGTTCAGATCCTCATTCCATACCATAGCATCTCTTATCATCCTATAACCTCATAACTCTTTTGATCTGCTCAGCGGTACGTTGGAGCTCGATCATCACCAATCCGACATTGGCATCAGGGTCGAGCAGTGCCAGCAGCGAGGCATGGTCCAGGTTGAACACAGTAACGATTCCGTCATTGGTGTAAATTGCGACACGATCGAATGGGGGCAGACCTAGATTGTGGACCGATTTGTTTGCCAGACCAACGATCGATGCGCTGATTGCATGTACGACCTGTGTATCGTAGGAATGATCACGAAACCTATCTGCTATCTTGAGGCCATCTGCAGATGATACGACGATCCCGCGTATGCATTCGACGCGAGTGCTTATGTCCGCGAGGATCGTATTCAACTGGTCAATCGTTGTTTGAGACATGATTATACCGTTTTAATTCTTGTGCTGGGGACTTTATTGCTATGGTGCTGCAGGAAGATACGAACTTCCTGCGATGATAGCCTCGTGCTGATGTACCATAGGGATGTAACAAGGTGTATATAAAGGTGTCGGTTTAGTATATGATGTGCTAATATCATGATATAATAACAGAAAAGCACCGTAATATTGTATCAGTGTTTAGAGACCAATAATGAAATAAGGTACCAGCATACCGTTAATCGCTCTATATATAGTGTCCCCTCCATACTCAGCACTGTGGTGTCAGACCGGCTGTCCTGTGATTTTGACAATCGTTTATGAGGCAGATTGTAGTATATAATATTATAAAATTATACCAGATGTAACTCTCCTGTGATCGCATCCAGTTGGTCGGATCGGGCGGGTCCGATGCCGAGCGCGGTGACCGTGCCCGGAGGTACCTCAGTCAGACCGGCATCCGTGATCAATGCTGCCGGAAGCCCTGCCGCTTCTACATCCATCTTCAGTTCATACAGTTCTGAAAGGTTTTTCACCTGTAACACAATCTTCTTCTGCCCGCTCTCCTTCCATGCTCTGCGGCTGCTGGCGTCTGCAGCCTCTGCTGCCGATACTGCAGCATGTGCAACCTGCACGGCAAGCTTTCCACGCGAGAGTTTCAGATCCGCACGGACGATGATACATTGTTTGTACTCGGTCATCATGTCAATGTATATGAACGTTGGAAACATTATAACATCGGATGATAGCAGATGAAGTGATTCTTGCGGTATTCGAATCGGATGAACGGTTCAGAAATGTGTTTTCCAGAGCAATAAAGGAGCAACTTGGTATGACCATTCTCGAATTCAGTAAGTGCGCCTCAATTCCACACAGCACGCTATACAAGATACTGTCAGGGCACCGCGAGCCGAATGTGAAGACGCTCAGGCGGATCATAGAAACCATACGAAAACTCGAAGGCACAGAAAAGAATTTTATCGCGGTGATCGCAGCGCGCCCCGTACTCGATCGCATCACAGAGAGGCAGTTACAAATTGAGGGCGAGTCTGTTGTTGTGCGCGAGTATGCGGCATCCACAATGGAGGATGCGATCATAGCAGCGGTTCGTGCCGAACGTGATGGTGCATCAGCGCTTGTCTGCGCGCCTATCGTCAGCCCGACAGTCGAGAAGATACTGCGTATACCTGTGGCAACGATTAATCCGACGAACAGTATCGTGCGGGCGATCGAACTTGCTGCACGCAAACGAAGTTGGGTTTAAGATGAATCATTAATAGAGGTATCCGCATGTATGCATTCACAGAAGGGATCTCTGAACTGGGCAATCTATTTAAGAAATTTAACAGATATTATGTACTGCTGGATTCGGTTCTGATCTTCATGGCAGCGTACACGGGTATAATCTTCTCTGGCATTGATCGTATCTGCGCAGGTAGAATAGGGATCGATGTCATCACGTTTTCAGATATCGGAAAAGAGATCGCTGCATCTGCGTTATGCGGGATCGTGCTTGCGGTTATGACCACGATTGCAGTACTGGCTATACTGGTGGTGCGCGCACGCGGGCGGTACATGGATGTGTGTGCAGAGATCGGAACGGCATATTCAGAACTGGATGAACCGCTGAAGACGGCGCATGACAATTGTGAAATTGAAAATGTTGTGATGGAGGATCTGGCAGAAGATGTTACAAAGGAAATGGATAATATTGCCTATTCATCGTTTCTGGATCGAAAACGAATCTTTTCAAGGATTGTTGCGATCATTTTGATGGCACTCTTCATCGTATCGCTCGCGGTTACGAATTTTTCCGTGGTTGAGTCAGTCGATGCCGCAAATTTCCCGG
>PIXW01000030.1 GCA_003601535.1 ANME-2 cluster archaeon | reverse complement strand
CAATATCCGTTGGTTTCAGTTTGATGAAGTCCATCAATGCGTTTCTTGAATATTCCATGGAATCTTCCATAGCAGAAATGTTGATCGGTATTCAGAAAAAGGTTTGGATGCGCTTTATGATTGCACAGACATCAAACCGCAGAAAGAGGAGGATTCCTTCGTACATGCCTGAACAATTCCAGAAGGGAGAAAACAATTCCGGATACCAGAACGATCGTTGATCCTGATGGCAAATCCAGGGCATAAGACATATACAGTCCGGTTATGGAGAATAAAGCAGCAAAAAATATTGAAAGGACCATCATCTTTCGAAGATCGTCTGTAAACCGTCTACTTACTGCTGCAGGAATCGTTAAAAGAGCGATCACCAGAATGACTCCAACGACCCGTATCAGCACCACCACTGTAAGGGCAATCAAGCAAAGGAGTACGAGATACAGTTTGTGAGCAGGGATGCCGATCACTGTTGCAAACTCCTCGTCGAATGTGATTGCAAGAAATTCCTTGTACAGCAGGTATACGACGGTGATGATGGCTATATCCAGAAGAAGCATGATCAAGAGATCGGAACGCGGTACTGTCAGGATGTTTCCGAACAGATAACTGAATAGATCAGGAGCATAGCCGGGTGTCAGTGAAATGAACATGATTCCTATTGCCATGCCCATCGTCCATATAATGCCGATTGCAGAATCCTCTGACACCTTTGTTCGTCTGCTCACCTCCCCGATAGAGAGCGCTGAAGCGATGCTGAACGGTATCACGCAGAGTACAGGGTCGATTCCGAGAAAGTATCCGAGCCCGATGCCGCCAAAGGATGCATGTGATATTCCACCGCTGATAAAAACGATCCTTTTTACAACCACGTATACGCCGATGATCCCGCATGCGATGGCTGCCAGTGATGCAGCTGCCAGCGCGTTTACCATGAATCCGTACTGCAGTATCTCGATCATATCAGTGCTCTCTTAATACCCGGTGCGGGACGCCGTGTGCGATCAGTTCTACCGGGCACTGGTATGTTGCCATCAGATCCTCCGGAGTTATCTCCTTTGAGCCATGATAGAACAACTTTCGGTTGAGACAGGCTATCGTATCGACATAAATAGAGATTGCTGTGATGTCGTGGGACACTATCACGATTGCCATCTTCTCTTTCAGTTTTTCCAGCAATTCGTAGAATTCGGTCTGCATACGCGCATCGATGCCTGCTGCAGGCTCATCGAGCAGGAGCACCTTTGGCCCGGCTGCCAGCGCTCTGGCAATGAAAACCCTCTGCCTCTGTCCTCCTGAGAGTTCTCCGATCTGCCGGTTCTCGAATGGAAGCATATCCACCATCTTCAGTGCATTGTATGCCAGTTCCTTATCCTGATCGGTATATCTCCTGAAGAGCGCATGTCCTGCTCGCCCGGTCAGCACCACATCCCGGACATTGATCGGGAAATTTATATCAAAGAGGCTATATTGAGGAACATATCCGATATATCTTCTGTTATGCTCTGGATCTCCTCCAAGAACCCTGACTTCTCCTCTGCTCGGTTTCACCAGCCCGAGCATGACCCTTAAGAGGGTACTCTTTCCACCTCCATTCGGTCCTATGATACCGAGGAAATCATGCTGGTACACCGTGATAGACACATCCTCAAGCACAGGCATGCTATCATAATGTACCCACACATTTCGTAGATTGATAACTTCGTCGTTCATGTTCTGATTATTAGATTTGAGTTGTGATCGCTGTTATAAGTAACCACAGGTCTGTGTCAGGAACGAGGCGGTACCGGATGATCCGGTTTCACCTGACCATAAACCATATCCACCACATAGAACAGATGATCAACATAAAATGACGATCGTTGATGATATCAGGAGCGTTGAGGAAGAGATCAGAAGGACTCCCTACAACAAGGCGACATCCCATCACATCGGAAGACTCAAAGCGAAGATTGCCAGACTCCGGGATGAGGTGCAGAAGCGTGCAGCATCGAAGTCTGGCGGCGAGGGGTACGGCATACGAAAATCAGGAGATGCCACCATCGTGATGGTTGGTTTCCCATCGGTCGGAAAGTCCACGCTTCTGAATGCCCTCACAGGCGCCAGCGCAGAGGTGGCTGCTTATGAGTTTACCACACTCGATGTAATTCCGGGAACGCTTGAGTATCGCGGAGCACGCATGCAGTTTCTTGACATTCCAGGGATCATCCGGGGTGCATCGCTTGGACGCGGGCGCGGCAGAGAAGTAATCTCGGTGATACGGAATGCAGACATGATCCTGATCATCATTGATGTGTTCCGGCTACAACAGTATGACGTGCTTGTAAAGGAGTTATATGACGCAGGTATTCGGATAAATACCGACCCTCCCGATATTGTTATTCATAAATCAGCCAGAGATGGAATCATAGTAAACAGCACCGTTGATATCGATCTTGATAAGAAAACAATCCAGTCTGTTTTGTCAGAATACAAGATACACAATGCAAGCATAATAATAAGAAAAAATATCACCATAGATGAACTGATCGACGCGATTGCTGGAAATCGAAGGTACATCCGTGCCATAACGATCATAAACAAGATCGATCTCGCGGATCAGCATACTATATCAGAGTGCAGGAACCGATTCCCTGATGCGGTCATGATCTCTGCGGATGCGGATAGGAATCTTGATCTCTTAAAGGAGAGGATACATACCGAACTCGGGTTCATACGCATCTATTTAAAGCCGCAGGGAAAGCCACCGGACATGGATGAACCAATGATCATGAAGAATCATTCAACCGTGGCTGATGTCTGCTCTACCATCCACCGTGACTTTGTGAAAAAGTTCAGATATGCACAGGTGTGGGGCAGATCAGCAAAACACGCAGGGCAGCATGTGGGTCTGGCACATATATTAAGTGATGGGGATGTGCTGACTGTGGTTGTGCGGAAGTGAAACGGTAGGTCAATCGATCGAAAGTAACACCGAAACTTTTAAGTAATTCAGAATATATTGGTATTACCATGCCCGCTGTTGTACGTATTACAAAAAAAGGTCAGGCAACGATTCCAAAGCGTTTAAGGAAGAAGTTTGGATTTGGAGATCGGGCACTTGTGATAGAGAGGGGAGATGGAGTTTTATTCAAACCCATTGCGCAGATATCAGAAGAAAAGGGATCTTTGAGAGAGATATTCAAGGACAAAACCGCAGATCAAATTCTAAAGGATGCAAGAGACGAAGACGCAAGAAAGGAAAAAAGGTTGGAATCCATAACATGATCGTCTTGGATACGGAATCGCTGCTGATATTCTATCTGGGTGAAGTGGGCGCAGATGTTGTGGAGGATTTACTAAAGAAGGTTCTGCGCGGTGATATAAAAGGATATCTGAACGTTATAAACCTGACAGAGTTTTATTACATACTTTACAGAAAAGATCCGATGATAGCAGATGAAAAGGTTGGGAATTTGAGGGCTTATGGATTGCAGATCGTTCCGGTCACAGACGATTCGATCTGGAGAGAGGCTGGCAGATTGAAAGGAATGCATTCATTATCGCTTGCAGACGCGTTTGCTGCGGCTACGGCTTCTGTCAAGGGATCAGATCTGGTCGTCGGGAGTGATCGGGAGTTCGATGGCATCGGAGTTCCGTTGATGCGGGTGAGGTAGATATATGTCTGCGATAATTATCAGATATTAGACTCCCCGAGTTCTCTTGACCGCCTGGTCGCTGCAATCACGGCATCCATCATCGCCGCACGCAACCCATGTTCCTCGAGCGCACGGATGCCTCTGATGGTTGTCCCTGCTGGTGATGTTACCATGTCCTTGAGCGCACCAGGGTGGCTTCTGGTCTCAAGAATCATCGCAGCAGCGCCGAGAACGGTCTGTGCAGCGAGTTCGAGCGCGATATCTCTCGGAAGCCCTTCATGCACCCCACCGTCTGCCATCGCCTCGATTATCACTGATACGAATGCAGGTCCGCTTCCGCTCAAGCCAGTAACCGCATCCATCATCGATTCCGGTACTGTTACTACCCTGCCAACCGATCCAAGAATTATGCGCGCTGTTTCTTCATCGGATCCGGTTGCGTAACTGCCTGCACAGATCGCAGAGATCGCCTGCCTGACCGTGCATGCGATATTCGGCATCACCCTGATCAGATGCGCGCCATCAGGCAGGTTCTCTTCGATTGCCCGGATCGGTACTCCTGCTGCGACCGAGATTATTATATGTTCTCGTGTGATTCTGGGTTTTATGGTTTGCAGCACCGCGCTTATGATCTGTGGCTTCACCGCAAGGATGATCACTTCCGCATTGTTCACGACATCGTTATTATCGGTGGATGTGTTGATGCCGAGTTCTTTAGAGAGCGCGTTCAATCTGTCAGCGTCCACATCGCCTGCGAATATCTGATCGTTTTGGGTGAGATCTGCAGCAAGTACGCCCCGTATCAACGCTTCGCCGATCCTGCCAGCACCGACAAATCCTATCTTCATGCGCTCCTCACCGATCTATCCAGAGAATTTGTGCCCACATACGGTACCTTCGGACGGTGTTTCTCCACCCTACAGAATAAGTCCACAGTTTTCACATCTCCATTTCGCGTTTTTATCTCTTCGTCGATCGTGGTAGTGTTCTCCTGAGTCCATGCATAATAAATCAGAACTCTCCTATATAAAAGCCCCTCCGTTGGTGGGATTGCACAACATCATAAGGCGCGACAGTCTCCATCATCCGTCACTGTTAAATACCAGAAACTTAAACATCCGAAGTACAACCGTGGAAATGGTGGTATTCTTGCCCTACACAATCGAATACATACATGCAAGAGAGATACTGGATTCCCGTGGGAACCCTACAATCGAGGTTGATCTTGCCACACCAAGCGGGTTCGGGCGCGCAGACGTACCGTCTGGCGCATCAACAGGCACAAACGAAGCGCTCGAACTTCGAGATGGTGATGATAAGAGATACAATGGAAAAGGCGTCTTGAAGGCAGTGGAGAACGTAAACACCACACTCCGAAACGAGATCATCGGCATGGATGTACGGGAGCAGCGTACGATCGATCAGACGATGATCAATCTTGATGGCACGCCAGACAAATCGAAATTTGGAGCGAACGCCATACTTGGCATATCGATGGCTGCTGCAAAGGCTGCCGCGGATTCGGTGGATCTGTCACTGTACAGATATCTCGGTGGAATCCGTGCCCGCGTCCTGCCCTGTCCAACCATGAACGTGTTGAATGGTGGAAGACATGCCGGAAATGATCTTGCGATTCAGGAGTTTATGATCCAGCCAAAAGGTGCATCGTCATGCACGGAATCGATACGGATCGGAGCAGAGGTGTACCACGAACTTAAACGTATACTGGTAACGAAATATGGATCCGGCGCAGGCAATGTCGGTGATGAAGGCGGATATGCGCCGCCAATGGACCGTACCAATCAGGCACTCGACGCAATCGTTGCTGCTATCGAAGAATCAGGATATACCACCTCAGAGGTCACGCTTGGAATTGATGCCGCTGCATCCGAGTTCTTTAAAAACGGGAAGTACCATATCGATGGTGCTGAACTGGATAGCGGCGAGATGATTGATTATTATCTTGATCTCGTAAAGACGTATCCGATCCTCTTGATCGAGGATCCGTTCCATGAAGAGGCGTTCGATGATTTTGCGCAACTGACATCAGCAACTGACAGAATCATCATTGGTGATGATATCTTTGTGACCAATATGAGCCGATTACAGCATGGGATCGATATCGGGGCGGCAAATGCGCTGCTGCTCAAGCTGAATCAGATAGGAACAGTATCAGAAGCTTTCGATGCTGCAAGTCTGGCACATAGAAATGGATACCGGGTGGTTGTGAGTCACAGGTCCGCTGAAACCGGTGATTCCATGATTGCTGATGTTGCTGTCGCTGTTGGTGCTGATCTTCTGAAGACAGGCGCGCCTGCCAGATCAGAGCGCACATCCAAGTACAATCAACTCATCCGGATCGAGGAGGAACTTGGTGAAGCAGCAAGGTTCGTTCGACTGTGAGAAACATATATATACCTATATTTGCAATATAATTTAATGGAGTGATGTGTATGAGTTCATTCCGATCGAAGATCAAAAGGAGATTGGAGCAATATCTTGAGCTGGATGCCGATGGGATTAGATATACGGTTATGAAGACCATACTCAATGCTAGAAAGATAACCGTGGATTTTTTGTATGATGTTCTCTCCAAAAAATTCGATGTCTCCCACAAAACCGTTGCATCGATGGTTGGGTATATCCATTCCAAACTTGGTATTCTGCATGCGTACAAGCAGTCATACAAAACGCCGATCGTCTACACGCTGCGCGATGAGTATGTTGAACTCGTGAAATCGGTACTGAGAAGATCGACGAACTGTCAGATTGTGTCATGACGCTGGTAAAGGATGCCCCTCGCACTTCAACCAGTTTTATCATCAGATCGGATGCAAACGCCAGGATCACTGCATCCCGTGACCCGTTCTATGAACTGATGCGGCGTTTGTTCCAGGATGAGCGTACCGCTATTCGGGGACAGAGGTTTCTTGAGATGATTCTTGAACGGGAAGCATCCGGAAACCCGATACAAACGAATGAGTGGGTACAGCTGATAGGCGAGTTCGGGATCAGTAGATCATCATTCTATGCCATGCGAAACAAACTGCTTGGTTCGGGAATGATTACCAATAAAAAGGGAGTATATCGATTATCAGGGCAGTTCGCGAAGGATCTGGTTGATATGGCGGGGTGGTGGTGGGTTGCGGTTTTGAAGAGAGATCGGGATAGTTTGTGACATATCATTCCGAAAAGTACGAATTCACATCCTGATAATCAAACTCTTCCTCTGACAGAATATTTCTTATGAAATTGAACAACCTGATCCTGATCTCGCGATCAAGATTCGGATACCATACCGGACTTGCCACAACCAGCCCACGAAATGCATAGAACAACTGAATGATCTTCAGTAGTTCCCAGTCTTCCGTTTTTTCCAGATAATGCCCCATGAACCGGTCATAGATTCGTTTGAAGTCATGATCCAGCCGCCCATGCTTTTGAAGAGAGTAAAAGATATAATTGATGCTCATGCTTGAGACGTCATCTGCTGCCTCGCCCCATTCACCGCGACTTCGATCAAGTACCGTGAAGTCGGTCCCTTCTCTCCATAGAACATTCCACGGATGAAAATCTCCATGAACCATGCACAATCGATCCGTTCTTGATTTGATCCTCCATCGCCAGTCAACACACGATTTTTCGATTTCATTCAGTTCTTTCTCTGTGATAAAATCGAGATTATCAGGATAACTGTCCATCAAGCCCATGATACACTCACCATGTCCGACGATATCACGTATCCGCCTCACATACAGTTCATGGTTATCTGACCTGCGGGAGTGGATATCTACCAGATAATTGGACAATGCGAAAGCCCGCTCAACGTCTGGTCCGGTTGCTCCTTCCGCGCTGATCCGCTCAAGATCGAGAAAATACTCGGTGCCTTTGACCTCTTCCATCAGCAGAAAATACTCCTCGGCGTCGCCTGCTGATTTCAGTTTACCATCATGCGTAAAATAACCAGCATCGATGGATCGCACATGTTTTGGCAGTTTGTTGAATGTTGCGTGCTGCCAGATCAGAATCTGTGCACGGTCAGAGAAATGATCGTGACCAAAACCACCTTCTGTCCGCATGGACGATAAAACTGCGGTTTTGGGCTTGCCATCCGCAAGAAATCTTATCAGTAGTGGCTTTCCATATCCAAACTCCTTCAGCCCTTCATCGGTCTCGCCGAGTTTTCCAGTGCCTGTGATGGTAATCTCTTTCTGATATACCTGCTTCAGGTACGTTGCTATGTCATCTGGTTTCATGATATCTGCACCCTCTTCTATCTCATCCTGTCCATCTGTAACTGTTACTGTATAGTGTAACCATAGTTAAACAATACACAGCACCTGAGTGTCGTGTGACGATGGCTGGTTGCGTGTTACAACGATAGGGACGTCCGGATCTCCGGATCATCAGAGCGTGAAGAAGAAAACATAATACGATCAAATGGCATAACCGAAAAACGGAGGATATCTCACCAGACTGCAGATGTCCGGTCGAATATTCCAGATAACATGTCAAAAGAACTAAAATACTGCACAAGGAGTATGAAAGATCTGTTGATCGATATGAAAGATACATCCGAGTTGATGATGGATCTTGCATACTCTGCTGTAATCTACGATGATCGGGAGATCGCGATGGAGGTTATCCGTCTCGAAGAGAATATGGACACGCTCGGTTATT
>PIXW01000029.1 GCA_003601535.1 ANME-2 cluster archaeon | reverse complement strand
TTGAAACGGATAAAGAGATTCAAGAGCTTAATACAAGAGCACAAGAGTATTGCAGAGATATAAACAAGGTTTTAGATGAAGTTAAGAGGGTGATTGTCGGACAAACCGATGTGCTGGATCGGTTGATGATATCGCTCATCGCTGATGGGCATGTTCTCCTGGAGGGCGTTCCCGGGCTTGCAAAGACGCTCATGATAAAGACGCTATCTGACGCGCTCAACACAGAATTCTGCAGGATTCAGTTCACTCCTGATCTTCTGCCAGCAGATATCATCGGTACAAAGATTTATGAGCCGAAAACCACGTCGTTTACGACGCAGAAGGGTCCGATATTCCACAACTTCATTCTTGCCGATGAGATCAACCGTGCCCCTCCGAAGGTGCAGTCCGCGCTCCTTGAGGCGATGCAGGAGCGGCAGGTGACAATAGGCGGCGATACGTACCGCCTGGCTGCTCCGTTTCTGGTGCTTGCGACCCAGAACCCGATCGAGACCGAGGGCACGTACCGGCTTCCAGAGGCGCAGGTTGACAGGTTCATCTTCAAACTCCTGATTAACTACCCATCGAAAGCCGATGAGAAGATCATCATAAGGAGGATGACACGGGGGGAGCATATCGGTGTCGGGAAGATGATCTCAGAAGATCGGATCAGAGAGATACAGCGGTTCAACCAGGAGATATATGCGGATGAGACGATCGAGGATTATGTGGCTGATATCGTTGATGCGACAAGAAACCCGTCTGATTACAATCTCAATGTTGGCGATCTGATCGAGTACGGAGCATCTCCGAGAGCATCGATATATCTCATCTTAGCCGGTAAAGCCAGTGCGATGATGAATGGGCGCGGATATGTGATCCCCGAGGATGTCAAGGCTATTGCTGCCGATGTTCTCCGCCACCGGATACTCCTCAGCTACGAGGCTGAGGCAGAGGAGGTGACCACCGACCAGATTGTATCAGAGATTCTCAAAATGGTAAGATCCCCATGAAAAAGGGGCCAGGGGGTAACCATGCCGGAAAGGGTACGAGACGTCATAAAACGCGTGAGAAGACTCGAGATTGCGACGCAGCAGATGGTGGAGGGTCTCATGGCAGGGTACTACCATTCGGTCTTCAAGGGCAGAGGGATCGAGTTCTCTGACATCAGGGAGTACGTAGCAGGCGATGATATCCGTGCGATCGACTGGAACGTGACCGCACGGATGAATGCGCCGTTTGTAAAGGAGTTTATAGAGGAGCGCGATCTGACGGTCTACATCATCCTCGACATATCAGCGAGCAACGAATTTGGTTTTGAGAGGCGGAAGCGGGATGCTGGAATTGAGATCGCAGCATCGCTCATCTTTTCAGCGCTTGTAAACAACGACAGGGTCGGAATGTTCCTCTGCACAGACCGGGTTGAGGAGTTCATACCACCGAGGAAAGGAAGATCGCATCTATTCAAACTCCTGAGAGAGATGATATACTTTGAGCCGGAGAACAGGACGACCGATCTTGATAACTGCATCAGATACGTATCCAATGTTGCAAAGAGGAAGAGCACGATCTTTATCATATCAGACTTCATAACAGAAGATTTCGAGAAGAGCTTGAGGATATTGAAGAACAGGCACGAGGTGATACTGGTAAACGTGAGCGATGTCAGAGAGTCTGATATTCCGGATATCGGGTATGTGCTGCTTGAGGATAGCGAGACCGGCGAGCAGTTTCTCCTCGATACATCTGATAAGGGGTTCAGAGAGCGGTATGCCGATATCGTGCGCCAGAGGAGCGAGGCGCTCTCCGAGAGGATGAAACGGCTCAAGGTGGATATGATCAACATAAGGACGGATCAGCCCTTTGAGATTCCGCTGAGGCGGTTTTTCAGGATGAAAGAGAGGAGGGCAAGGTAAAATGGAATCTGGATTCTCAGAACCTGCGAGGTTGCTTCTGTTGCTGGCAATCCCGGTGATCTATTACGCATACATGATCCATCAGAGGAAGAAGAGGGCATCCGCACTCAAATTCAGCAATTTGAGCATCATAAAGGAGGCAAGCGATAAAAAAACTTCGATTCGCCGGAATCTGCCGTTTTACATCCTGCTAATCGCAATAGTCTTTCTGATGCTCGGACTTGCAGATCCGCACATACCTCTCAAACAGGCGAAGGAAGGTGTGAACGTCGTGCTCGTGATCGATGATTCAGGGAGCATGCAGGCGACAGATTACACGCCAACCAGGCTTGAGGCTGCAAAGAGGTCTGCCGCGATCCTGGTGCGGAATCTCGATCCCAAAGACAACGTCGGAATCGTGGTCTTCGAGTCCGGAGCAACAACAGCCGCATATCTGACCCCGTACAAGGATAAGGCTCTTGAGAAGCTGAAAGCGATCGAACCAAGGGAAGGCAAGACCGCGATAGGCGATGGGCTCGCTCTTGCGATCGATATGGCGACATCGATACCGAACAAGAAGAAGGTCGTAATCCTGTTGAGCGACGGCGTCAACAACGCAGGCGTCGTAAGCCCTGCTGAGGCTGTGCAGTTTGCAAAAACAGAGAATATTCAGGTGAATACGATTGGAATGGGATCCAATGAGCCGGTGGTTCTCGGTTATGACTTCTTCGGGCGCCCGCAGTACGCAGAACTCGATGAGGCGACTCTCCGATCGATCGCAACAGAAACAGGCGGGCGATACTACAAATCGGTCGATGACGAGACGCTTGACGAGATATATTCGGGTATCAGCCAGAAGATCGAGCGCGTCAGGGAAGAGACGAGCATCAAGGACTGGTTCTTTGGTGCTGCGCTTGTTGTGCTTCTGGTCTATCTGTATGTGATCTATGGGCGGTACAGGATCGTTGTGTGAGGTTTGGCGGGGGCGAGGCGCGAATCGTCTGCTGATGTGGCAGCAAGGGCGTGTTGGATCCTCTTCAAATTTGATGGTGACTGAGCATTCACGTTTGTAGGGCATTCGTGCGATTCGTTTTGCTGAGGTTTATCCTGATGAGCAAATTGTCCACGCACTGAGTAGACAATTGAGCTGGAACCGATGTCGCGAAGGTGTACGGCAGGATTCTCGATGCCACAAGGAGGAGGGCGGCGCGGATGTTCAAGGTTTATAGAGGGAGGGATATCCTGTTTGGAACTCTTTCTGCGGCTTTGAGCATAATAACATCGTACAGGGAGATATACTCTCCAGAGGGCGCCATGAGCATGAAAAGCATCCTTGAGGATCTTGCATATCCGCTGACCGCACAGGGGATATCGGATGCTCTGAGCGAGACCGTGGAAGGGAAGCCTGTCACTTCAAGCGAGGCTTTGTTCTATCTGATGGCGAAGGTGCTCTTTGGAGGGGTCAAGAAGAAGAGTCTCGACAGAAACGATGTTTTGCTGCTCGGGATTGCAACGAGGGCTGATCCGAACGGACTGAAGGATATCGGGATACTCAGGAAGAATAAGGATTACTCGCTGATTGAACCTGTGGATGGTTCAAAACTCGAATCCTTCCTGAAGAATAAAGGGATCAAGGTATATGAGCCGAAACTGAGAAACGCGGTCGATGCTCTGCATCTTCTCGAGTTCTATGCTTATGCATATCCGAGAAGTACGTTCATGGACAGGATCCAGGAGGTGGATAGCGAACTATTTGAGGAGGCTCTGACGCTTGCAAAGATTCTCAGGGGGATTGGGGACGAGGAGGCGAGACTCGCTGATAATGTGGTGAGGAAGTATCATGGGGAGGTGATTGAGTGATTGGGGAGTGTGTGCGTGGAGGGGGCGATTAACGGACGCGATCTATGATATTCGCGACCCATGCCTCATCCTTGAGCAGTGTAGAGGTTTCTCTGATCAGTTTTTCATTATCGCCACCGTAATATTCCATCGCTAAAATATCGAGAGCAAGGTGTGGTCCATTCTCTAATATTTTAAGATTGGTGGGACATTTGACCTCAATGCATTTTCTTGTGACCTGTTCCTCTAAACTTCCTGGAACAGTCGAAAGCTGTACTTCAATGATTCCTCTACCTTTCGGATGATTCAGGACGGACGAATCATCAGTTTCTTCGAGGGTGGGATACAGGTTATTGGTGAATTTCGATGTATCTTTTGAAATAGATTTCAATTTATCTGAAATATTCTTTTTCAGTTCCCCATATCCCACGCCGTCATCATCGAGAATGACAATTGTGTTGATATCATCCCCAACTTTTCCAAGTGTATCAACAACGACCCTCCCAAGAATCTTCTCGATTATTGTTCGTCTACCGTTATCGCCAAATATGATCAGGGCATATTGGTCTTTTATAAAATTAAAACAACTTCTTTCCAGTAGCATCTGGAGTTTATCCATTCTCCTGTCCGACGTGGTATAAACACGATCACCAAATTGTTCCTGCATGACTTCATCAAAGAACCATGCATCATTTTTACCCTCACAAAGGATTATGTTCAGTTTAGTACACCCTGAGGTCAGTTTTAATTATTTCCATCTCTTCTGCCGCCTCTTTTCCTGAGCAAAACTCTCTTTCGATATACCCATCCGATAACCTGCGCAGCCTTAGAATTTTTATAGACTCGATCTTATCAGATTTCTCAGCCTTTTCCAGGAGATACTCTATCAGTTCCAAACTGTGAGTGGATATGAAAATCTGGGAATATTCAGAACCTGATATGATCTCCCTTGCCAAAACATTCAGATATCCGGGATGCATCGATGCTTCGGGCTCTTCAAACAGGATGATTCCATTTTTGACCAAAGGCGCCATGAAAGAGAGTTTTAACAGAGTTTTAAAACCATCGCCCATGGATGGTAATGGTAATGGTTCGTCCAGATTTTCAAGCAAGACACGTAAATCACCGCCTGCTTCTCTAATATCTTCGAAATAAGGTATTCTCTCTTTCAGGGTGTCAAGTACCCCTGCCAGTTTCTTTGTATTCACCAATTTTTTATAAAGTTCAGATACGTCCTTATCGATGTGGGGGGAACTGATAATCAGAGGAGCATAGAGGGTGAGAACATCCTCGTTGGGAATAGGAATCTCCCACTCGCAAGCATCAATTATTGCACGTATGCCGATCAGGTCGTTGTTTAGTTTCGATGTTAAGAATATCTTTTCGGATTTGATTAACTCGTTTATGTACTCTTCGATAGCAGATTCAAGATTTTCAGATACTCTTTTCAGCAGTTTATCCAACTCCTCTTTTGACCCCTCTTTTTTAGATAATCGATTTATTTTATTTTCAATAGAATATAATTCCATTATTTTAAAATGGAGTTCAGATTTGAGCGGACAGCGATGGTAGTCCAAGATATCGGTTTTTGGAGTTTCATTTATAAAATCTAAAAAGAACTCAGCAACCTCCTCAGAATAGCCTTTTTCTGAATATAGCAAATCCAGTGTTATTCTATCATTTCCAAACATTTCTAATTTTATAGTTGATTTCCGTTTACCTTGGTGCACCAGATATCTGATATTTTCAGTCACACCAATATCGTACAATCGAGTCTCGAGATCATCTTCGAAGCCGTTT
>PIXW01000028.1 GCA_003601535.1 ANME-2 cluster archaeon | reverse complement strand
ATGCCGCCTGCACTCATCTTTTTATCTGATCACCACCAACCCCCCAAGTCATGGGAATGACCATCGCTGAGAAGATCCTCGCAATACACGCCGGCAGAGAGAGCGTATCGCCAAAGGAGATCGTGGACGCAAGAATCGATTATATTTGATGAATCTGCATCGAATGCGAAATCTCCACAGTTTGAGCACCGGAGCCCGATCAGATTTGGGATTACTATTTGCTCGCCAGCCAGCACCACCTCGAATACGAGATCGTTTGTGAAACTGACTGCGTGCGATCCGCATACTGAGCAGGTCGCGTCCGCGATATCTTTCAGAGGTGGGGCTTGCCTGCCTGCACGCCTTTTTAAGATCTCTATTTTTGTTTCCTCTACCATTTCAGGGGTTATGGTGGGGATGTCAGCCATCGGCGGCGTATCTTCTTTTTTTGTGTTCATGTTTGTGCCAGTCTTCATCGAATGCTGTGATAATCCTCATAAAACTGCCGGATCGGTTTTCTGAACTTCGAATGCGATGCAGATATGTCACAGACCCTGCATTAAAATGCAGGGCATCATGATGCTGGAGGTCATGTATTGGTACAAGCGCGGATAGAATGTGGGGTGGGTGGGATGTGAAGTGCAGCGCAGCATTGCTGGAGGTCTTTTTGTCGCGCTTTTATTTTTGGTTGCCGCGTGGTTAGGTTGTAGCAAGGTGTATATTGGATCGAGAGAACGTTTTATATATGTTCTGCACTTAAGTAGTGAGCATTACATGAACATCAAGGAAAGTAGTCCATTTACACCCGGCAGTCCTGTACCTGTCGAACTTTTTGTTGGCAGATCAAAACAAATTAAAGAAATCCTGCGGTATGTAGAACAAACTAAATATGGAAAACAAGAAAATGTTTTCCTATCAGGAGAAAGAGGAATAGGAAAAAGTTCACTCGAAACTTTTCTTTGTCATATGGCTGTTACTAAGATGGATGTTATCGGCATCCACGTCTTTTTAGGTGGAGTATCCTCTTTAGAAGAGGCGGTCCGCCGCATTCTTGATCAACTTCTGAAAGAGACGAGAGGGCAGGAATGGTTTGAGGACATCAAACAGTTCTTTGGAAAGTATATTAAGGAAGTGGGTCTCTTTGGCGTATCTGTCAGTTTCGTTCCACCAGAGCAAGATTTGAGAGAGTTGGTGAGGAGTTTTTCAGAAGTTCTTGATAATTTATTGCAAAAAATAGATGGGAAAAAAGCAGGATTGTTCATAGCATTGGACGATATCAATGGACTCGCGGATAAGGAGGAATTTGCAAATTGGTATAAAAGTTTTGTGGACGAAGTAGCAACACACTATAAAAATTTTCCCGTTTTTATTATGCTAACTGGGCTACCTGAAAAAAGAGACGCGTTAGCCACACACCAACCCTCCCTTATGAGGATATTTAGGGTAACAGAGATTGAAAAACTTTCTGATGAAGAAATTGAAGATTTTTTGTCTGCGGCTTTTGAGAAGGCAAATATAAAAGTTGAACCAGACGCTATGGACCTTATGGTAACTTATTCTAGTGGATTGCCTATTTTAATGCATGAGATCGGCGATGCCACTTTCTGGGTAGATGATGATGGCGTGATAGATGAAGATGACGCCATTACTGGGGTACTCGCAGCAGCAGAAGAAGTAGGAAAGAAGTACCTTGATCCGAAGGTTTATAGAGCGATCCGAAGTAAAAATTATAGATCGATTTTGAAGAAATTGGGAGAAGGAGAGATTTCTAGGGAATTTATTAAGAAAGACGTGGAAGCGAGACTCAATGAAAGCGAAAAAAAAGTGTTTCACAATTTTCTTAGAAGAATGAAAGACCTAGGAGTGATTGAGAGCGATCTGGAAAGAGGTAAAGGTGCTTATAGATTCGTAAACGAGATATATCCCATTTATATATGGATGAAAAGTGAGGGATTAAAGCCGAGGAGAAAAAAAGCATGATCCAACCCACCCCATAAATCCACACCCGCCACATAACCAACCCGACCTCCATGCACCTCGTGCCAGCCTCCCGAAGTCACCAAACCCCGCACTTGAGTACAAAGCCTGCATATAGCGATCCCCTCTTTTCTGTACAGGATTCTGCATCTCAACATACTCTTCGCATCAGTCATCCAAACCCAATGCCGCCTGCACTCATCTTTTTATCTGATCACCACCAACCCCTAAGTCATGGGAATGACCATCGCTGAGAAGATCCTCGCAATACACGCCGGCAGAGAGAGCGTATCGCCAAAGGAGATCGTGGACGCAAGAATCGATTACGTCATGATGAACGATGTGACCGGGCTTCCTGCGTTTGAGGTATTCGAAGAGTTCCGGACCACTCCGATCAGTGAGAAGTCGGTCTTGATCCAGGATCACTATGTGCCGAACAAGGATGTGGCGTCAGCAGAGCAGGCAAAGGCGATGCGAGAGTTTGCCAGAAAATACAATATAAACAATCATTTCGATGTCGGACGAGGTGGCGTGTGCCACCAGATCATGATCGAACACGGCTTTGCAGCACCAGGCAGACTGATCGTTGGGGCTGACTCTCACACATGCAGCTATGGCGCTCTCGGTGCGCTCTCGACAGGCATCGGGTCATCGGAAGCGGCATCCGCAATGGCGACCGGAGAACTCTGGTTCAGGGTTCCTGAAACCCAGAAATTCGTAATCGATGGAAAACCAGGGAAGTATGTGATGGGAAAGGACATGATTCTGTATATCATTGGAGATATCGGGGTTTCTGGATCTCTTTATAGATCGATGGAGTTTTATGGATCTGCGATTGAGTCCCTTTCACTGTCTGACCGGATCACGATCTCAAACATGGCGATTGAGGCTGGTGCAAAGTGCGGCATCATTCCGCCGGATGATAAGGTCTTTAATTACCTTAAGAACCGTGTCATCGGAGAGTATTCTCCGGTCTACGCAGATAGTGATTCCGAATACGAGGATACCTTTGAGTATGATGCTTCTGAGATCAAACCGATGGTTGCGATGCCGCATCTTCCAGAGAATACGATTCCAGCCTCTGAGATCGATGTGCAGATCGATCAGGCATATCTTGGCTCATGCACCAATGGCAGAATCGAGGATCTGCGCGTGGCGGCTGCTATACTGAAGGGCAAAAAAGTGCATCCGGATGTGCGGATGATTGTGGTTCCAGCAAGCAAAAACGTCTTTTTGCAGGCTTTGCGTGAGGGGCTGGTCGAGATATTTATGGATGCGGATGCATACGTTGCAGGACCGACATGCGGTGCATGTCTCGGTGGTTATATGGGTGTGCTTGCAGAAGGTGAGCGGTGCATCAGCAGCACGAACCGCAACTTCATCGGCAGGATGGGGCACAAGGATTCGTACGTGTATCTTGCGAATCCGGCAGTGGTTGCTGCGAGTGCGATCACCGGGCAGATAACCGATCCGGAAGATCTCGAGGTCGGGAGGACATGATGAACAGATATATCAAAGGCAGGGTCTGGAGATTTCCAGAGAACGTGGACACTGATCAGATCATTCCAGCGAAATATCTTGTGACAGGCGACCGGCAGGAACTTGCAAAGCACGCATTCGAGAATGTGAGACCGGATTTCACAGAACACGTCCGGGAAGGCGATATCATCGTCGCTGGAAAGAACTTCGGCAGCGGATCATCGAGAGAACATGCGCCCCGTGCTCTCATTGGCGCAGGAATCGCATGTGTGATTGCACCGAGTTTCGCACGGATCTTTTACAGAAACAGCATCAATATCGGGCTGCCGCTGGTCGAGTGTGATGTCGATGTTGTGGAGGGGGACATTCTTACTGTTGATTTTGAGAACGGGACGGTTGTTGATATGAATACCATGAGCGAGTATAGCTTTCACCCGCTTCCTGACTTTCTGATGGACCTGCTCGAGTTTGGGCTGATCGAGAACACTAAGATGAAACTTGAGCGAATGAAGAGCAGGTAGGGTCTTCCATCGATAAAAATCGTCGCAAATCCTGTCTTGCACGATTGCCCTGTGCAACCCGATTATCATCCTATCCGCCTGAACCTAACCCACAATCCATGCCCCGGCTACGAGGAGCGCAACCAGTCTCGCAATCTCATTTGTGGCTCCGATCACATCGCCACTGATCCCTCCGAAATTGCGGTTTGCTGTAGCGAGCGCGACAAACGAGAACCCGATCGCAACGCCAAGCATCAGTAAACCCGTATCTCCAAAAGCACCCCAGCAGACCGCAATCGAGAATGCCAGTCCGATTGCGAACTCACGAAATCCGGTGTCATCGATCATGATCGATCCGAGCCCGGGATGAATGCTCTTTCCGAACGCTGAGATCGTGAGCATCGCCTGTTTTGCACTGACCTCAGCAGCAATCATTGCCACCAGAAAAATATCAGTTAGCATTTCATTGATCGCTGCAAACAATCCGAGAATCACAATTGCGCAGAAGACGACGCCTCCGATTCCAAGCGAGACATCGCGCATCGCACCTATCTTCTTTTCGCGTGATCCGTGTGCCACAACCCCGTCTCCAAAGTCGGCAAGCCCATCGAGATGATTGAT
>PIXW01000027.1 GCA_003601535.1 ANME-2 cluster archaeon | reverse complement strand
ATTTGAACACAGAAAACGTAAGCAAGAAGACAGTAACAGTATCTGAATTTCAATCCCGCAACGGTCTGATTTGAACTTGGTTGCATGGATGCTGTAGATGCTTATGACATTACAATTTCAATCCCGCAACGGTCTGATTTGAACCCAACCGCGGTTGATTGCAAAGTTATCCTCGTCCTCATTTCAATCCCGCAACGGTCTGATTTGAACTTCATCATCAACTCGATTCAGAATATCCATTAGACTATTTCAATCCCGCAACGGTCTGATTTGAACCAAGCCCGCCACCGCCAGATCCGTGCATGTTTGCCGCACAAACAGCATAATCAGAATCTCTGACAAGCGCGAGCCCGACGCCGATTTCCAGCAAAAATTAATTGCGCCCGCATCGTATAAATAACCTTTGATCCACCGGACGAACCACCCCTGCGTTCGTGGATCGCCAATTGTGTGCCCGGTATATAAAGATCCACGAAGATCTGATGATCATGTCGATCTCCGCATTCAGGGTCCCGTGTCCGTGACTTCCCCCTGCTCAAAGGGCTGGAGTTTGCGCTGCCCCTGCGCTCCCTGTCCATCATCCCACGCGCTCCAAACACCCGAATCCCATCGCATTCTTCTCGCCGATCCCTGCCTCATAAGCGAACTTGAGTAACTCCGGACTCCCCTGCACCTCGAACTCCATCAGTGAGCATCTGCGATAGTTATTTGCGACCTGTATTCGCTTTGCTTTCACATTTCTGGTGTCAGTGATCTCGAAATGGTCATGGCTGACATCATGCCCGTGATACTCCCGGTATCTGGCAACAAGGTTTGCATGGAGGTTCTCATAGAATTTGCCGTCCGTAGGATAGAGATCGAAATCGCGGAGACGTCCGTCCTGCAGTCGCTGCGTCTTTATGTAGATCGGGGAGATCGTTTTGAACTCGCAGACCTCGCCGATCTCTTCTTTTGGGAGGATCTCAATCCGCTCGATCAGGAGATCTGCACGTGCTTTTCCTGTGTCTGTGGATCGCAGGTAAAATTCAGGCTCCTGCAGGAGTCCTTCCGTGAAACTTCGGATGAACTCGGGATCAGGGGATGAGAGGTAGAAGTGCGCCTGCTCGAAATTGAGACCGTGGCGGTTCGGGATTCTGTCCGGGATGATCAGGTTTGAGAATGTGTAGAACTTGAATCCGGTGTGCGAGTGGATCTTGTTTGCTAAGCGGATGTTTGCGTGTGCGAGTTTTTTGTAGAGCATCGCTGCTATGCCGTACTGGTAGTCGTAGTGGATCGGGGCGGGGGTGGTTTTGCGGAGGGTGATTCTGGAGCGCATGAGTGGGAAGAGGGAGGGGTTATGAGATGTGGCGGTGCCACGTGGATTGTCTAATCCATTGCAGATTCCATGATCCGATTTTTGTTTTTGATGATCATACTATCTTTCTGCTCCAGCATTTTTATTAAAATCGCCACGTCCTCTTTGCTTTTGATCTCAGCCACCCACAACGCCTTCAATATGTCAGGTATGTCCCATACCGCAACGCCTTTTACGCTTGCGAAATTCTTTGCTTTTCTGTCATTCGTGACGAATGGATAACCTCGCACGATGCAAACCGCTATGCATTGCAGTTCACCCTTGCCCAGATTGGCGCGTTTCAGGAATGAATGATATATATCGAGTTCTTCGTCATTCATCGGAGTATTCCTGACGAAGCCCAAAATCTGATCGACAAAATTATAACCGGATTCTCTTATGTACGCCAGTTCTTCATAAACGCCGTTTGTGATCAGCAACTCGTCACTGGAGAACAGTTCATTTAGCAGATCAAGTCCGCTGATTTTCGCAAATGCGGACAGCACATCAGTATCTAAAAGAATACTCAAACTCTTCGCTCCAGTATCATTTTCACATTCTCATCGATTCTTTCATCAGGGTATATTTCCCGTTTCACACCACGACTCGCCAGGATTTCCTTGAACTCTTCGATACTGACTCCAGCAATCTCTGCTGCTTTTGAGATGGAAACTTCGTTATTTGAATATAAGTATACTGCCGAAATTATTTTAAGAGCGGGTTTTGTTGCGAATAGCGTTCTGAAGGCGTCCTTAACTACCTCTGAGATTGAGGGGTAATATTTCGTTTCGATCAAGGCATGAATCTCTTTCTCCACCATCGCAGGTATCTGTATGTCCGTCATAGTATGCTAATGTCCATAGTGGGTTAAAATGTTGTCGATGCTCCTGCATGGTCCCGGATGATCAGGTTTGAGAATGTGTAGAACTTGAATCCGGTGTGCGAGTGGATCTTGTTTGCTAAGCGGATGTTTGCGTGTGTGAGTCTCGCATAGAACATCGCTGCTATGCCGTACTGGTAGTCGTAGTGGATCGGGGCGGGGGTGGTTTTGCGGAGGGTGATTCTGGAGCGCATGGCTTATCAGATTAGATTATCGTCAAAAAGTTCTGGATTGCCTTTGAAAAACGCATCATAATCAAATCCCAGTTCAAATGAATAGGGGATCCTGCAAATAATATAGTTCTTTTTTCCGATATTACGAGGGTAAAAGAATCGAGCATCATCAATACTTCCGTTTTCGTCTTTCTTATATAGCCATAACGGAATCTTTACTTCATTTTCAACCTTAAGATTCACATCATCTCCACGATAAACCGACTGTGGTATCACACTAATTTTGTAACTACTCACCTGCACAGCCGGATGGAATGAACGGATCCCATCCAAGCGCATCCTGAATCGCATCGAGAACATGGCTTTGGGACAATATTACCTGACCGACCCACCCAGCCACCTCACAACCGCATTCTGCAATCTCACCCCGCGATACTGCAGAATGTTTTGAAACATCCTCTGCTCCTGCATTGCCTTCGCTCTTTGGCACTGCAAAAGCAGTGGTTAAGTCGTTCATTGGATGAGCGTATGTACCGCTATGTTTATATACTTGTTGGTCGATCTCACCGTATGCCATCCAAACAGCGCGGAGATGAACTCAGAAAAATCATCAAGAGT
>PIXW01000263.1 GCA_003601535.1 ANME-2 cluster archaeon | reverse complement strand
TGGGGGCATTCGTTTGTTGCCAGTGGCGAAGGCGGTTGTTGCCAACGGATGCAAAAAGGGCGCAATCACCCTCGTATCCCGTCATATTTGGATTACGTAACTGCATTGGTCGTTCGTATTTAAATCTTATGTGGTCGAAACTGGTGGTGGTTGGGGCGCGATGATAACACAAGAACATATCAATGCCATGGTCGGTGAGGATGTTGCATGACAGTAGGCAATTCGACGGTCATACGCGATAACTCTTCTACAGGCAATCGTGATTTAATACCTAGAATTTCTATACCGACCACGTTATCATCTTTGTTATAATCGATGATGATCCCAGGGGCGATTTCTTCGCTATCTTCTACATCATCCTCACATAATCTGAAATAGAGTGCATCGCTCTCCATATCTACTTTAACTCTCATTTTCTAAGCCTCCTATCATAATACATCGTTACGACGATATATGGTTTTTCTTTACCGTTAACAACAACTCTCACCACTTTATCCCCAACTCTTCGAATAGCATACCACACGCCACCCGCGCCACTTTCCTTTCGTTCCGGATTACATACAACATCCACAATGAACGCTCTATCAAACCTCCGTTCTTTTAACATATCTTCTGCGTGTTTTGTGAATTTTACATCCATAATTACCCATCCTATATGGAAATACAACTTCAGAACATCATTAATCGAGATATCTGCTATCTATTGCTACTTAAATCTTTTGTGGTCGAAATTGGTGGTGGTTGGGGCGCGGTGTGGATGGCACGGGCGTGAAAGACGATGACATATCTCGCTCGCATGCAGGAACACATTTCAACTGCCAATCATCTACGCCGTCTCGAACTCCCTCACGAATATTTCTGATTCTGATGGATTCTGTGGTTCTCAAAATACGCCGAAAGAAGTGACTTTTCATTCTCTCCAGTTTACCGCAAAGTCGCAGAGACGCAAGAGACGCCCGCGTTTTTCCACATACGCGAGGGAGCTACCGTTGGTGACCACAAAAAACGCCAGAACCAGGAACAATTGATGTTTGCCACCGTTTTTGAAGCGGATACGTGAGAAATCCGCACGATCTGAACATACGGTATACGGTCGATTCTGTACTCATATATCTCTATGGGTGTCTATCGAGATATTGATAAGCGATAGACGTGCAAGACAGATTGCAAGGAACAAAAAGCTAGAAAGCAATTTCAATTCCAACATTTTTGCTGCGGTATAAAAGAAAAGAAAAATTTTCCATAGAAGAGATTAAGGGATTTATCAGGGATTTACGCGAGAAAGATTTTTATGAGTTTAGTAAAGAAGTGGAGGGAGAGTTATTACGTTAAATATGTGAATGGGCATTTCACGGTTGTCTATGGTGATTGTGACCTGCACAGCCATCATACCTCCTTCTGCACGCCTTCACTTGCGGGCATTCGTTTGTTGCCGGTGGCGAAGGCGGTTGTTGCCAACGGATGCAAAAAGGGCTTCGTCACCCTCGTATCCTGTCATATCTGGATTACGTAACTGTAATCGTGTCAACGAGATGATTATGTTATCCGTTTGCTGTCCTCATGGCTGCGATAGGCAGATGAGATGCTGTGCACCAGTTCGAGCAGAAATTCGTGCAGATCTTCGCTCCCATCCTCCAGCGATTTGATTCGCTCAGCCGATGTCCTGTGCAGTTGCACATTCTCCTTTCTCATTGCAAGAAGGCTGTTCTTTATCGGTTGCACCACCTCTTCAAGCACTTTCTCTTGATTGTTCTCCAGATCAACGAGAACCTTATCCAGCGATGCAGTATGATCACCCAGTTCCGTTATCTTCTCACCGAGAGCATCGTTTCTCACATCCAGCATACCAGTGATCTCGTACACCCTGCTGGCAGCTTGCTTCAATCCGCGAATCTCATCCTCCAATCTACCGGTCGCTGTCCTGCTCTCGTTTGCAGAAACTCCGCACTCTCTCGCTGATTCGCTGCACAGGTTTGCGACCTCTGAACACTGGTTCACAACCGTAACGAGCGTGTTGATCGTCTCTTCGAGCACGCTCATCTGATTCGCTGTAGTGAGAGACCCTTCTCGAAGTTCTATATCTGTATAAAAGACCTTCTGTATCAATGATGGAGCGAGCGCGCATGTTGCGACACATCCGGCGATCGGAACCCCTATCAGTACAACGATCCACCAGCTCATGGCATCAAAAAATTCGCTGAAGACGGGCACGCTTCTATAATTCAGTTTGAAGAGCAGCAACAGAGCGATTATGCCAAATATGGTAACTGACACAGTAAGAAACATAGAAGTCATTAGTGTCAGTTTTTTTATCGTTTTCAGCGTCTCGGTGTGCGTCATCGCATGGCACTTTCAGCAATTATCTCATCATCGCTTCGTTCTTATCCACGACGATGAAATCCCTGACCGCGCGAACCGCGCTGAAAGGAATCAGCATGTAATTCCCTTCTGCCTGATACCTGGTTCGATCCACCGACAGATCGGGTTTCACCACAAGGTTGATCAACTCGCCGGTGTGGGTATCCATCACGATATTATACAGCACACCAAGCAGCGATCCATCGCTGCTCATAACATTCTTCTTTGATAAATTCTTTGCGAATATTCTCGCCATTACCATCCCTCTCGTGTTGGTAATTACTACTTATACTTCTTTATATTTAAATTGTTTTACCGATGTTGATCGTCTGTCACAGCGTCAAATTATATACCTTCCAGAAACATAATCCGCATAATGAGAAAACCGGAACATTATAGAGAGGATTGCAACAGGATCGCATACATATACGATCCCTTTGTCAGATTCATCTCTTCATTCTTTGGTGGAGAGCAAAACTTGAGACTGCTTTTCATCGATAAAATGGATTTAAAACCAGATCAAAGGATTCTGGACGTTTGCTGCGGGACAGGAACACTGTGCGTAATGATTGCAGAGATGATCGGAGATACTGGAGAGGTGGTCGGTATTGATCTATCCGAAAATATGCTTAAAAAGGCAGAAAAGAAGAGAAAAGATAATATGAGATTCTGTCTTTCCAATGCCGAAGAAATTCCATACAGTGACGGATACTTCGACCGCGCATGTATCACATTTGGCTTGCACGAGATGCCACATTCCGTGCGCATGAATGTGCTTTGCGAGATTAGCAGGGTGCTTAACGCGGACGGGAAGATCGTTATTCTGGATTACTCATATCCCAGACATAGACTGGTCAGGCTTTTATTCAATATCTGGATGCTTGTGGAAGGGGAAACCGCAAGAGATTTCATCGGAAGAGATTTATCTTCGATGATAAGGGGTGCCGGATTCGATGTGATCGAACGAAGCATCCACTGGATGGGCGTGATTCAGATCGTGAGTGGTGAGAATGTACATCGATGAATCAGAAGCGCAAACTTTTCACAAAAGTTTGATCAAAAACTTCGAAGATGCTGTGCGGTCATGTATGCATGATCATACAGGCGTTGCATTCTCAGGCGGTATCGATAGTTCGCTCATCGCATCCATTGCGAAATCGTTCAATCCGGATATCGAGTTATGTACGGTCGGAATGCATGGTTCCTATGACATAAAACATGCGCGGAGGGCAGCAGCACTGCTCGGACTGGAGGATCGACTGCGGATATGCGAGTGTACCGGAGCAGACATCGAATCAGCGATCCCGCGGGCGATAGGTGCGATAGAGAGCACGAATCCTGTCGCGGTCGGAATTGGGATATGCATGTATCTTGTGTCGCAATGCGCACATACGAACGGAATCCGGTTTCTGGTGACAGGGCAGGGCGCAGATGAACTATTTGCCGGATACAAGCGTTATGAGCAGGCATTCGATGATGGAATACTGGATCATGAACTTGAGAAGGATGTGCTTGCACTGCCTGCGCAGATCAAACGGGATGTTGCGGTTGCGCAATTGAATCACGTGGAACTTTATATGCCGATGCTTGATCTGGCGGATATTGCAGCTCGTATCGATGTCAAACTCAAGATGCGTAAAGAAAGGTCTAATTATATAAGAAAGTACATTCTAAGGAGAGTCTCTGAAGATTATCTCCCTGCAGAACTGGTATGGGCGCCAAAGAAAGCAGTGCAGTACGGAACAGGCATCCAGAATGCGCTGCGCAGGATGGCGCGCAAGCGCGGGCTCGGGCAGGAGGATCTTCTGCGCCAGTACTCACCTGATAAACTCGTATAGCGATGTCTGCCTCATAGTAATCCTCTGAAGGTTCGATAATCTTACACCGATCAGTCTTATCTTCTTTTTCCCAATGAACTCATCTATCAGTTTCTTTGATAAATTTTTGATCAGTTCCAGATCAGAACTTAGAGATCCAATGCTCTTTGCTCGTGTGTGCGTATCAAAGTCTTCGAATCTGACTTTCACAGACACAGTCCTGAACAGATATCCTGCTTTTGCCAGGGCTGTATGCGTCTCATCTGCGAGTATATCGATTGAATTATGGATAACCCCTGAATCGGACGTATCCTCCTCGAATGTGACTTCTCTCCCTATGGATTTGACTGCAGAATCCTCCTTTACCTCACGCTCGTCGATGCCGCATGCGAGAGCATGCATCTGATAACCCCACTTTCCAAATCTCAAAACAAGTTCTTTGACATCATATTCTCTTAATTCGCGTATCGTCTCAATCTGCATACTCTTGAGCGTTTTTTCTGTCTTTTTTCCGATACCGGGAATCCTTTTTACGGGCATCGGGTCAAGGAAATCCTGCACTTCATCAGGTCTCACAACGATCAGCCCATCCGGTTTCTGTATATCAGATGCGATCTTTGCTACAAGTTTATTCGGACCTATTCCGATGGAACAGGTCAGTTTTTCTTTATTAAGGATTTCTTTTTTGATGTTTTGTGCTATTCTTACCGCATCATCAAAATTGTCCATTTTTATATCGAGAAAAGCCTCATCGATACTGACCTTCTGGAATTTGTCCGCATAACGCCGTAGAATCTTCATGATCCGTCCGGAAACAGACTGATACAACGGCATGTTCACTGGTAGAAACCTTGCATCAGGACACAACCGGTATGCCCGTGATATCGGCATCCCGGAATGAATCCCGTACCCTCGTGCCTCATAAGAGCATGTACTGACAACCCCCCTGCCTGCCCCCTCCTTCGGGTCAGCACCAACTACCACTGGCAGCCCCGTGAGTTCCGGATGTTCGACCACTTCGATTGATGAGAAGAAACTATCCATGTCCACGAGAAGTATCATTCTCAAGGATCTCTTATTCACCCTCCTCGATATCGTGCAATTCCTCGCCATCCACGATCATATTGAGCATGAAATACTTCTCGACATACCGTGTAAGCTCCTCATCCGAGATGCATGAAACCCGCTGCTCCTCATCATACAGCTTCTGTATATCCTTCTGTATCTCTGCGATTCTCGGATCGTTCTTGTCGATAACAATCTCCACATGCATGAGTTCACGGAGTGTCGCCTCAACCTTGTGCCTGACCACGTCCCTGCCAGACGAGTCTCCGATCAGCAGCTGCCGTTCCGCACCGATTATTTCCGGTGGATACGGTTCATAAGTGAATGGATTCTTGATGACACCAGCGGTGTGTATCCCGCTTTCGTGTACGAACACGTTCTTACCAACGATCGACTTGTTTCTTGGTATCCGAATCCCGATGTGATGTTCCATATATTCTGCAAACTTCACAATTCCGGAAAGATCATATTTTTCAAATCCTTCAACCCTTCTTGTGAGGAACAATAGAATTTTTTCGAGTTCCGTGTTTCCGGACCGCTCTCCGATCCCGAGAAATGTCAGACTCGACCAGTTTGCCCCGTACCAGAATCCGGCGAGCGCTGATGAAACGCTGAGTCCGAAATCATCATGGATGTGTGTCTCGATATTCGCAACACCAAGTTCCCTGAGTCTGGATACCATTTTAGGGATACTATACGGGTCGCATGCATCTTCGAACGGAACAGCAAAACCGAGTGTATCGCAGATTCGAACGATACAATCAGGATCGATATCGATGAGATCCGTCACCAGTGGGTACACGAAGTTATGTAGATCGGCACGGGTCATATCCTCGAGATGCACACGGGTACGCAGCCCATGATCGACCGCATACTGAAGCGCATTCAGATATCGTTCATGAGCCTCCTCCCGACTTTTGAGTTGCATCTTATCGAAGATGTGTGAATCAGAGACCGACATTAGAATTCCTACTTCTCCGATGCCGTCCACATCGAGCACGAAATCGATGTCAGAAGGAAGAGCACGAGCCCACCCGGTAACCTCCGGATACTCGTATCCAATATCCTGCATATCTGCAATGACATCCCAATCTCGCTTGTGATAAACGAACGTTTCCAGTTTCTCAATTCCAATATCATGCAAAAATTCGTATATTCTGAGTTTATGCCTCCGTTTCATCACAATGCCGGGCATCTGCGAACCGTCTCTGATTGTGCTGTCACTGATGAACACCTCCTGCCCAAAAGGAAGCGATATCTTCGGAAGATCATCATAACTTTTATAGATTACCATATTACCGTGTGATCAGCATCTCTGCGGTATCCGGTCGGTACACCCAGTCACGAGGAAGTACACCTGTTCTGCGGTAGTACTTCACAAGTCTCCGTATCTTGGATTCTGTCAGTTGCAGCGCACGCTTGTTATGGACATCCCTCTTATTCTCGGCAAGATGCGTGCGCAATCTGAGTGCTTTTATGATGAGGTTACGCATATCCTCAGGAACATTCAGTTCCATACCATGATCCTTGATCGTCTGCACGATCTTCTTATGCGTGATCAATGTGACATCTGGTATGCCATACCGATCCCGCAGGATCATTCCGATCTCACTCGTGGATTTATCCTGCTTCCACAGGTTGACGATGATCTCTTCTACCTCCTCTGAGTCCATGCCAATCCATGGCGGATTTTCCGTCCGATGTGGTTTTGTTGATCCGGATTTCCCTTTCCGTCGTGAATACATTCGTGCCATGTTGCTTGTAATGTTGCATCGTACCTGATTTAAGTGTTTGCTGTGATGGTGGACTTTTTGCCATCCTGTGTTGCAACGATCGTAACCACCCGCCCTTCGTCTCGAGTCCACAATTCCATGGTCAGCAACTTTTCAGACAGGTTCTTAACCGTAGCCCATAGTTGCCACATTGACAAGTCGTGTGGTTGTCCAGTAAATATTTAATAGATGGCTTGCTGATATCGGTTAAACATATACCAGGTAACCACCATGCCCCCTACTACTCAGGTCAGATGTACACGAACTACATGGTATCTTCGAGGTACTCTTTTATTTTCTGTATCTGTAGTCATGGTTCTGACATGCGGCATGGTTGGCATTGCTGGTATAACCGATCAGGGATGTACACGGTTCGATGCATCGGGCATGAAAAACATCTCGGTAACCAGCATAACCGATGGAAATCCAGTTGATGCTCCGATTTTGCTGAAAGACTGTGGCAGAAGCAATCCGGAGCCTGCCGATCCGCATGGCATACCGGTACGGTATGTGGATGTCCATGCCCCCGATATATATGAAGAGACTGAGATCAGTATACGATATTCAGATGCTGATCTGGACGGTCTGGATGAGACAAGACTTGTTATAGAGCATTACTCCAATGGAACATGGACGCAGATCGACAGTGCTGTCGATGCCGCCAACAACACCGTTATTGCGACAACATCGCTGCTGCCCGCCTCTACATTTGTACTCGTATATAACGGGACCTCGGTGAATACAAAGAAAAGCATCTACCATACAGGAGAGGTGGCAGAGATCACGATCGTCGTGCTGGATCATGCGGGAAAGCCTGTGCGCAATGCCGCCATAGAGATGGCAGTCGATGCCCCCGATGGTATGCATTATTATTCGACGGTCAACCGGACGATCGTACCGGCCGGTAGGGATGGGGTGTATGAGGCATACCATAACACGACGGTCGAGGGCATGTATAACATAACGTGCGCCGCAGTCATAGACTGCAACATGAGTTACTTTAATACGTATTTCATGGTGCGGTCTGAGTATG
>PIXW01000026.1 GCA_003601535.1 ANME-2 cluster archaeon | reverse complement strand
GCAGCAATCTGGCAGGCAGCAACCAGAACCGCGCCAGCACCGCGTGGTGGAACAGCCGCATTGAACAGGTACCTTTATGTGTCCATCACCTCTGAAAGCATCTCATTCAACTCACGTCTCAACGTTTCCCCTGCCAGAAAATCACCCACGGTCGTGATGATCCGCAGTTCCTGCGCTGATGTTCCGGATGAGATCAGGAGGCGGAGATTGCCTCGTGCGTCAGAGCGCAGCACCTTGGCTATGGTTCTTCCGCCAGCGAATCCCTTGACACTGATAACCGAGGGGATGATCCGTTTTACCTTATGATGTCGCGCTACGATCTCCACTGCCTTCTTTCCGGTTCTGCCGCCGATGATTGTGGTGTGTGTCCCGCCGAGTTTATCTGAGGTCATCGTCCCACGCCACAATCATCCATCCTTCTCAGCTACCAGAATCACCGTAGAATAAGTAAAAAGCATTTTATCATCTTTGAAACGGACATTGAGACCAGTTTTATCATCTTCGATGGAATTAATCATCATGCTTCTGACCTGCTCGGCAATCTCCTCTCCAGGATCGGCAATCGCAATCCACTCATCAAAATAGAAGTCAGCATCCCATTCTCTTGCATGAGTAATCCTCAACCCAGCATCCTGAAGCATTTTTATCAGTTCTGATCGTGAATACAGCCTGACATGGGATGGATCGCGGATCTGCTCGATTCTGTTATGGTACTCGCTCTTCACAGGATCTTCAGAGGAGAGCCCGTCTACGAGCACGATTTTCCCGCCATTCCTGCACACACGAACCATCTCTGATATCACCTTCTTGGGATTCGTGAAATGGTGGAATGCAAATCTGCATGACACGATATCAAACGATCCATCCTCAAATCTGAGCGATTCTGCATCCATCACCTCAAAGGAGACATTATCCAGTTCTCTATCCTTTCGTATGCTTTCAGCGATATCGAGCATGTCCTCTGTCATATCACAGCCAATGACTCTGGATACCTTCTCTGCAAACTCGAATGCGAGAAATCCATTCCCTGTCGCTATGTCAAGTACGCTGTCTGACTCTTCTGGTGATGCCAGGTCAATGATCAGATTCAGATGATCCTTATTTGAGAGAATGCTGCTCTTTGAGTATGCGTCTGATCGTCTGCCAAACCGATCCCTCGCAGACTGTTTCTTACGGTGAGCAACAAGACCGCCATCCATTAGAATCTCGAGCAGAAAATCCGGCATCTTCGTACCTGTGTACTTACGGTCGCCCACCCTGATGGTACCATCTTCGATATCAACCTCTATTGTATCTCCCTCTCTGCAAGAAATCTCTTCTCCTGTCTCGATTATTGGGAGACCGATATTTATGGCATTTCTAAAAAAGATACGTGCAAAGGATGCTGCCACAACACATCCGATGCCCGCGTACTTGATCGCAAGTACAGCCTGCTCTCTGGACGAACCGCACCCAAAGTTCCTGCCTGCAACGATGATATCGCCTTTTGCGACCTTCGCTGCAAATTCAGGATCGATGCCTTCCATCACATGATCGGCAAATACCTGCAGATCGGTGGTGCGCAGGTATTTGCCAGGAATGATCGCATCGGTGTCGATGTCATCCCCGAATATCCATGTCTTTCCTTTGATTTTCACTTCAGAACGACCAGTGGATGTCTTCGCTTCTTAACAACCTTCTCTTCGTGCGGCTCTCTGACAATCTCGGTGTACTGATCCAGTTCCTCAGTACCACGTACAAATATCGCATTAAAGTACTTCAGGGTTCTTGGATCCAGTCCGAGGAATCCGAAGTGCATCGCGAGTTCGACAACGAACCAGTACATCGACCACAGATGAACCGTGCGCACGAATCCGATCGCAGACATGTTGAACCATGGGGATACGTATCCGACAACGTATAGAATCCATGGTTTGACAGAACCCTGCCAGAAAGCAAACTCTGGATCGTACATGATCACACCTGATACCACAATCAGAATGATTGCAATGTTCTCTGGTATCACCATGAACTTGATGAATGGATGCAGTTTGTTCTCATAGTGCCCGGTCTCCTCATCTACGATGGTAAATCTTGGATACTCTGCTCTGCCAACGAGACTGAGAGCCAGATTCTTCAACCGAATAAGATCGGGTATCCAGAATATCTCAGAGAGGAGATGCCCACTCGTTAGGAGGTTGTACGGGATGAGTATCCAGACCGCCATAATGAATATGAGCGCAACAAACATGTGGAACAGGCGCAGATTCGCATAAGGGATGAACTGCCATGAGTCCAGTGTACACATATTGAACTGCTTTGCCATGTACCAGCCAGTGATCACAAGGGTAACACATGAGAATAGGTGAAACGCATGCGCACGCATGCCTTTTGGATCGTATCGTTCGGTTATCAGATCATTACTTCGTGACATGTAATGCCTCCTGTGCCACCTCCGCGGTGACATGCGATATACGGATCGATCGTTTTTAAATGTTGCGGTTTGATACTCACGTATCAAGGAGTACCTGTATCATGCACCCCTCATCCACCTGTTCGATCTTCATATCATGGAATGTGACCGCCTTTACTGCAACATCGAACCTGTGCTTCTCCATGTCAATCGATTCGCCAGACGCACGCGCTGTGATGTGATATCGATCATCACATCGATTGATCCGTACATCGAACCGGCTGAATACGATCTCTTCGACCTCAAACAGATATAATAATTCTGAGAGAAAATCATACAGTAGATCCTCGCAGTCATCAGCAGAGAGATCGATCTCAAGTGTTCTTCCCGGTTCTACAGTATCAGGATCGATCATCGCGCCAAACATGGCGAGCGCGGCATATTCGAATGCCTCTTCGACGGTCTCTCCATAAACCCTGAACTTGACATCTGCAGGGTGATCAAGGTATTCAATGTGCGGTCTGGTCATACAGGTCATACGTTCTTGAGCGCTGCTTTGATCAGTTCTCCGACATCATGAATCGATTCTGACTGGAGTGCCCTGTGGACAGCGGTTTCTGCCACACTTCTCGCGTATCCGAGCGATACCATGCCAGCTACGGCAGCGTTTGCAATATCTGGTGGATACACGGTCTCTGCTGGTATCTCCTGTATCTTATCCCTGAGTTCGAGAACGAGCCGTTTTGCGGTCTTTGTCCCGATGCCAGGGATGGTGCCCAATCGGTTGATATCCTCGTTGTATACAGCAATTTTGAATTCATCAAACGATATTCCGGATAATATATTCAACGCAACGTTCGGTCCGATTCTCGATGCTCTGAGCAATAATTTGAAAAATTCAAGTTCCTCGATGCTTGAGAATCCATACAGCATGAGCGCATCCTCCCGCACATGGAG
>PIXW01000262.1 GCA_003601535.1 ANME-2 cluster archaeon | reverse complement strand
TGAGGCAGATGGGGGACCGTGTTGGGATAACGCCCGTAGATGCAATTGCGCTTGCAAATTATCGGTAACAGCCGCCCATTCGGCACAGACGCGGGCGATTGCGAACCGGCGGCAGGTACGTTGAAAGCTCGACCGGCAAGACGGTCTGGAGTTGTGTCGGGGGCGACAATCATCCACAAGCACGAGGGTGCGTGGGAGGTGCGTAAGGGGCTGATGGCGCTTGAGCCTGGAGAGGATGTTTTGTCGGTGTTTCGGGATGTGATCGTTCCGCGTCTGCGCGATCGCGATGCTGGTACTGGCGCAGGTACTGGCGCCGATGCTGATGGCGGGTGATGCGAACCGCGCAACAGGGGACTTGCGCAACTTTGAGATCGTTGAGACCCATAAGTTGCTGGAGGAAGAAGATGTATAAGTGCGCAATAGAGGCATTCTATAGTGAGGAGGATGAAGGCTACGTTGCAATAGTTCCGGAGTTGGCAGGTTGCTCAAGCTTCGGAAATACCGAGGAGGCGGTGTTAAAGGAGATTATGACTGCGATAGAGCTCTGGTTGCAAGCTGCCGGAAAGGAGGGGAGGGAGATCCCACAACCAGTGGGGAAACCGCTATTGCGAGCGATCGTTGGTGGGGACATCGCGGTTCACCATGCACGCCCACAAGTGGCTGTCGTATAACCGAAGTGTACCCCGCTTCGCGTGCACGCAACAGGCGAGGGCGGTTCGCGATTTCTGCAGAGCCCGCCGCCAGTCCGGTGCTGATGCGGATATGCGCGATGGCGGGCGGCGGGCGGGAACATAAGATTATAATCAATCAAGTACCAACCCCCACATCAAGAGGTGAAGTATAATTGACAACCGTTACCGTGAGTTTCAAAGGTGCTCAAGAGAAGATCCTTGAGGAGATGATAGATCTGGGCATAGTTAGAACCAAAACCGAAGCCATTCGCGTAGCTATGTTGAACTTCGCTCTTACCAGTGGGCTGATGTCGAAAGAGAAGATTCTTGGGGCGATTCACAAACAGGCAAAATCCATTCGCGTGAACGAGGCTGATCTTCAAGGAATGATAGAACGTGCCAAAGAGGAACAGGGCTCTCCACGCTTGCACAATGTTTGAACTTGACAAATAAGTAGGTGAATAAAAATGCAGACGTTTACGGCAGTATTACATAAAGAAGAGGATATGTATGTGGCAGAGTGTTCAGAAGTTGGCACAGTCAGTCAGGGGAAGACCATAGAGGAGGCTATAAACAATCTTAAAGAGGCTACTGAGCTTTATCTGGATGAGTTTCCGTTAAAGGAAGAAAGAAAAACGCTGATGACAACATTTGAGGTGGCAGCCAGTGCCAAAGCTTAGGAAAGTTTCAGGAGAAAAGGTGATCAGAATTCTCTGTAACAAAATGGGGTTTCGGATTAGTGGTAGAACCGGTAGCCATGTCAGATTATCGAAGACGACTTCCGGGGGAAGAATAGGAACTGTTGTCCCTATGCATGGAGAGCTAAAGATAGGGACGCTGAAAGGAGTTCTAAAATTAGCAATGGTTGATGAAGATGAATTTTCAAAGTATTTATGACGTGCTGAACTCTCACAATACTCCCGGATTGTTCGGCGTCTCTATGCACCCGCCGCCGGTTCGGTGCTGATGCGGACGTGCGCGATGGCGGGCGAGGCGGCAGATGCGCATGTGGGCGGCGGCTGGCGGGATCGGGTTGGCGGTGTTGTGGCTTTCTGGAGCAGGTTTTATATAGTTTGGGCGTTTGACTGTTTAGTGATGTTTGATCGATCGATACATCGAGGAGGAACTGTAATATGAAGGGACGTATAAAATATGTGAGTGTACTGATTATGTTGATAGCGTTCACAACAGCCAGCGCAGCCGCTGAGCCACCTAAACTTATATCATGTGACATATATCCATCCACATCAGTTGAGCAGGGTACCAACGTATCGATCGACTGTCTGTTCTCTGAGAGCGTAGACTATGAAATCCGCATCGAGACTGCTACAGGAGATCTGGTCAAAGTGATCGATAGCGGCACTGCAAAGAATCCGGAGAAGGCGTGGTGGAACACAACCACTGGAACCTCTGTTGGGACCTATAACGTAAACGTGACCATGGACAATTCCACATCGGAATTGTCATCGCATAACAGTACGAACACCATCAAGGTCACTGCCGCAGGAGACACCACAGCACCAACCGTGACAGGTCACACACCAACCGATGGCGAAACAGACGTTTCAATATCGACAGACATAACCGTAACGTTCAGCGATGCGATGAATCAGACATCTGCACAAGATGCATTCTCCATCGATCCTGATGTTGATGGATTGTTTGACTGGGATGATGATACAATGACCTTCACTCCGGATGATGACCTTGAGTACAATACAACATACGAAGTAACCATCAAAACAGAAGCGGAAAGTTCGGGTGGTGCTAATCTGGCAGAGGAGTCCAAATGGAAATTTACCACGGAATCATTAGGGCACTCCACCGGCTTCCGGATCTGGGATGCAGGTAGGGAGCCGCCCATGGATCTCAACTACACATGGGATGCACGTAGTTTCACCGGATTCTATTACGATCTCGATGATGATATCAGCACAGAAACACTGAACATTCATTTAGGGGGTTATGATGACCGAACGATCGACGAGGATAATCTCACATACACCACCACAGCAGCCGATATCGACTTTGAACACGATGGTTGGGACACATACAAGGTGATCGGTTTCATGGCAGAGAAGTATTTCGCAGGCTATGAGGAGGGCAAGGCAAAAATAGCAGACGAGGACATCAGCCTCATCTCGAAGGACATGCTGAGCAAGGTCTTAATCGATGAAGACGAGAAACATATGATCTCTACTGGCGCATCGCTCCAGCTGGAAGAGGATTATGAGTTAAGGGTTGTACAACTTGACGTTGACGGAAATCAGGCACAGGTCGAACTGCTGAAGAACGGAAAGAGTGTGGACACCGACATAGTAACATCGCCAGCCGATTATATCTACGAGAAAGATCTCGGAAAGCTGGATGATGTCCCGCTCGTTGCGGTTCATATCACCAGCGTCTTTGCTGGCACAGAGTCGGATATGCTCGTAATCGAGGGCATCT
>PIXW01000261.1 GCA_003601535.1 ANME-2 cluster archaeon | reverse complement strand
GTTTCAGGTACGTTGGCGTCGGTACTCTGATCGATCTTGATACACGTTCTGCAAGTTCTTCGGACGTTATTTCAAACGTCCTTTTTGCAGCCTCCAGAATCTCATTTGCACCGATAAAATCCTTCTGCTCGTATTTTTCGGCGATGATCTTGTTCAGTTCAGATCTACCTGCTACGCGAATATCTCCGTTATCTCTGTAAGCGATTCCTTTTGTCAGATATGCGATCAGTTCTGCTGATTTCTCGTACTTCGGATCGAAGATGGTTGGGAACGTTGTACTTGACTCCATGAAATGTAATAGAGTTTTGTAATACTTAAACTTTTTGAATTTGTAAGGATAATTTGTAATTGTCACGTAACCTGGCACGAACATATTTGGATGATGAATACTATATGCAGCCTCATGATCACCATCGCAGTAACAGGCGCGCGCGGGCGCATGGGCTCGCTTATAATCGAGAACATCACCCGTGCACCAGACATGAAACTGGTGGCAGCATTCGATATCATGGATGTCGGTACGCATTGCGCTGAGAATGTTGTGATATCCCATGCCGATCGCATCGATGCAATTCTTAAGAGCACACACCCGGATGTTCTGATCGATTTTACGATCGCGGATGCTGCGGTCAGGAATATCAGATCTGCTGTGCGCAATAACGTGAATCTCGTTGTCGGAACGACTGGACTCGATCCGTACCAGGATGAGATAACAGAGATCATAGCAGACAATGTCTCTGCGGTGATTGCGCCGAACTTCTCGATTGGGGTCAACCTCTTCTGGAAACTTCTTGCAGAAGCCGCGCTGTACATCGGTGACTGGGATATCGAGATTGTGGAGGCTCATCACCGTCACAAGAAGGATGCGCCATCAGGAACGGCGGTGCATGCGGCTCGGGTCATGAGAAATGTTCTCGGTGAAAAAGAGATGGTGTACGGGCGTCAGGGGATATGCCAGAGAGGCGGTGAGATCGGGATTCATGCGATCAGAGGCGGTGACATCGTTGGCGATCATCTCGTTCTCTTTGCAGGAGATGGCGAGCGCATCGAGATCAAACATCAGGCGCACAGCAGGCAGGCGTTTGCAGGCGGTGCAGTTAGAGCAGCGCGGTGGGTGATGGATGCGCCGAAAGGATTGTACGGCATGGATGAGGTGCTCGGATTTTAACCATGCATCAGATGATGCCAGCGGTAGATCGCAACGATGAAGAACCAGAGAAACGTGGTTGCGAGTAGAGTGCAGAGGAAACTGTCATAATCCGCACTGATCAGCAATTGATACACTGCAAGAAAGAAGACTGAAACCAGCAGAATGATCCATGTATTCTTCAGATAATTCTGATCGATGGACGATACGTTCACATCAGTCCGTATCACCAAATACAGCACGTTTGCGGTCAGCAGTATGATGCAGGCTGAAAGAGCCACGTTGATCGTCTGTACATATTGTGTCAACATAAGTTTACCCACTCCCCTTTTAAATGGGACCGCGGCGATTTGAACGCCGGTCGCTAGACCCCCAGTCTAGCAGGATGGTCCATGCTACCCTACGGTCCCGTTTATGCAAGTTCTCGTAATCGCTTGATATCGTCCATTGTCTGTTTGCTGGATGCCATCTTCTCCTTTTCGAGCAGTTCAATGATGTGGCGGAGTGGAACATTGAGCCGGTATACCTTAACAGGTCGCCCCTTGCCTGTCTTCTTCTTCTCTTCCCGTTCCGAGACCCATTTGTTAGCACGCAGTACCCGCATGGCAGCGCTGACCTCTGGCTGTCTGATGCCGGCAGCAGCTTCAAGTTGTCTGGATGTCATCTCTGTTGTGCTGGAAAGACATACAATAGTCTTTGATACGATCTTTGACAGTCCAAGACCTTGCAGCAGTTCTGCGATCTCATGTTCCTGGTCACCCATTACCTGTATCGATAATTCTTTCATAATATCCACCTGAATATAGATCGGTTCTTTTCGCTTATAAAGTTTATGCATAAAATATAAAGAAACGTATGTGGTTATACTGTGAGTTCGCGTGCGTGGATCAATGATGATCGAATCTGCAAGGATACGTCCGTATCGGTGATATTGAGATGTCCTGGATACAGTACTGCCACATCAAGGGATGTGAGCAGTTCGATCGAATGCACAAGATCAGAGATATCGCCTCCGAGATCACATCTCCCGATTCCGCCGCCCGGGAATATGGTATCCCCGGAAAAGAGACTTCTTGTCCCTGATTCATAGATACAGATACTTCCTGGCGTGTGACCCGGTGTATGGATCGCCTCCAGCAGATAATCACTCGATTTAAACGTTTCTCCTCCGTGAAGCAGTATGTCCGGAGTTATCTGCGGCGCATCTTCGTTAAATAATACGGATGCGGTCGCATAGTCATCACCGAGTAATCCTGCATCCTGTTCGTGGATCGCAATCAGAGCACCGGTTCTGTCTGCAATCGCTGATGCGGCGCAGGTATGATCGAAGTGGCAGTGTGTGAGTATAATCAGTTCAGGATCATACCCGGTGATATCCGCCGGATCGATTCCAGCATCGATCAGGATGGTTTCGTCGATTAAGTACGCGTTTGCATATCGTGAGAACCTCTGTACGTGCATCATATCGCCATACCCTCATAATCCTATAATCTTAATACACTCATCCCCAAAACCATCAGATCATGGAAGAGGTGATCTGGACTGAAAAATATCGTCCGAAGGGATTCGATGAGATCGTCGGGCACGAACACATTATATCCAATCTGAAACACCTGACCGAATCGAACAACCTCCCACATCTGGTATTATACGGCGCAAAAAATACAGGAAAAAGATCCACAGTGCTCGCGCTTGCCAGAGCGCTCTATGGTGATTGGTGGGAGAACAATCTTGCCCAGTTCAATGCATCGAATTTCTTTGATCGTGGCAAGAGATACCTTGTGTCCGATCCAAGATTTGCGAAACTCATCGGAACAGATGATCCAAAAAAGATACAGAAAAGCGTGATCTCCGTATTCAAACAGGTTATCAACGAATATGCAGGCATGGCTGCCATAGATGCTGATTTTCGGATGATATTCATCGATGGTGCTGAGGCATTGAGTTTGGATGCGCAGCACGCGCTGCGACGTATCATGGAAAAGCATTCTCAGACCTGCAGATTCATCCTATCCACGACACATCTATCCAGATTGATTCCACCGCTGCGCTCAAGGGGTTTAAATCTCTTCTTTGACCGCGCAGAGGATGAGGCTGCTGCCTCGCATATCAGATACATAGCAGAGGCAGAAGGTGTTTCCATCACCGATGATGGGGTTCTGGCGATCGTATACTATGCGCGAGGCGATCTTGCCTATGCGATCATGACGCTCCAGATCGCGTGTATGCAGCACCGCGAGATCACCGCTAACACGATCTATGAGATCGATCTGGATCGGACTCCACCGGATGTCGGACAGCTTTTGCATGCATCGCTGGCAGGAGATGTCAAGGACGCCAGAAAACATATCGATAACCTGTTGATGGAGGAGAGTGGCGCGGACATCGTGGAGCAGCTTCGCAGAGTTATTGAGGATAAGGGATTTGACAGCGCGCATGCGGCAGAACTTGCGATACTCCTTGCCGACGCTGATATGAATCTGATTCACGGCAGCAATGAGCGTGTGCAACTCGAAGCATGGGCGAGTCAGATCGGAACGATCAGGGAGAGATGAAGACACAACTTCAACGCAGATCCCGTATCTGCGCGCCATGATTTCAGCACAACAGTAATATATGGGGTGGTGCAGACTATGATTGGTGTACTCATACACGAGAAAGAAAGGAGTTCTTGAAAATGGTGATTGGAGTTACTATGATTAATGTAGTGCCAGGGCAGGAAAAGGCAACCTACAACGAATTGTGTAGTCTCGATGGAGTTAAGGAAGTATATCATGTATTCGGAGAGTATGACTTCGTGGCGGTCATCGAAGTTCAGGGATTGAGCGCGCTTAACAAACTGATTGATCAGATCAGAGAGAACAAGAGTGTAACAGCAACCAAAACCGTGGTCGGAGCCGAGTTGTAGGGTTTTTTTGATGGTACTGTCTAAAAATCCGAGTGGTTTATCACCGCGGTCTGCGCAGCAGCGCCGAGGGTAGATCGTAGAGGATGCAGAGTTTTAAGACTGTTCCAATCCTTGCTGGGGTTTCTGATGTCTCTGCGTGTAGTGGTTTCGCTGGGAAAATCGACAGCGCCGTTGTTAATACTACCGGGTGTTCACGAACCCGTAGTTTGAATGCTTAAAACGCCCGGACCGGGATTCGAACCCGGGGCGGAGCCTCGACAGGGCTCCATGCTAGGCCTCTACACTATCCGGACAATGAAACATAGCATC
>PIXW01000260.1 GCA_003601535.1 ANME-2 cluster archaeon | reverse complement strand
TCGTGCAGATCATGTACGTCTTCTTGATCGATGAAGATGTGCTGGAGATCGATACCAGCGATACGTATGGTGCCATGGAAGTTATGACTGCAAGCAAGAGTACGATTGTCCTCAGGAACGATGAGACCACCATCGATCTCGATGTAGACAGCACGGAACACATCATGGGCAACATGTACTTCAAGACTGCGGACGATGAAAGTACGCCTCCTAAGATCAGGTTCTACCCGTACGTTGAGTACACCATCGGCGAGGGCGCAGCGGTGACCCCATCTGGGGAAGAGACACCAGAGGTCGAGGAGACACCAGAGGTCGAGAAGACCCCCGCCGTGAACATGACCCCAGCACCAGAGGGGACAGCAGCAGAGGGGACACCTACAGTTCCAGCAGAAGTCGTACCTACTGCTGAGGAGACCGTTCCGGTGACCGAGGAGACCACACCCGAGGCAACCCCGACCGCAACCAAGAAGAAGGTTCCGGGCTTTGAGGCTGTCTTCGCAATCGCTGGGCTGCTTGCGATCGCATATCTCGTGCTGAGACAGCGAGAGTGATCAGAGGACGTAATATCAGCTATGAAGGGAGAGAAATTCTCCCTTCTGGTTTTTATATAACCACAGTAACAAAGAAGAAGAGGCAATCACATGAACAAAACCCTACTATTCGGAATCAGCATCATAATCCTCGTATCGATCTCGGGTTGCTATGCAGAAACCCGTAGCGATGATCTTTTCAGGTTTACCAACACGCCTTATGCAATCGATATTGAACCGGGATCGCAGGCATCCATTGATGTGACGGTCAAGGACTTCGGAGTTCAGGATGCCGACGTGACTATAGTTAGCAGGTCGCTTCCGGATGGTATATCGATCGTTGACGGCGGTAAAACAAAGTTGATCAGCGCAGGAGAGACAGCTACGTATTCTATCACCATTGCTGCGAGCAAGGATATCGCACCTGGCACATATAGCTTTGAGATTGCGGATTCGTCATCAACCGACCCGCGCACGTGGGAAAGCGTTGAGGTGCATGTCGGAGCAAAGGGTGAAGCCGCACCAACTGCAAAGGAGACCGCTCCGGTGACCGAGGAGACTGCTCCGGTGACCAAGGAGACTCCCCCACCCACATCGGCAACCGCGACTGCAACCAAGAAGCCAGGGGTTCCTGGCTTTGAGGCGGTCTTTGCAATCACAGGACTGCTCGCGATCGCATATCTCGTGCTGAGACAGCGAGAGTGAGCGCGAAGGGAGAGATTCTCCCTTTCTGTTTCTTTTTTATAAAATGAACTACATCGAGGTAGTCTCTAAACTCGGAAAGAGAATAAGAACCACAAAAAATTATTGGGATTTTATAATTACTAAACATGAGTCCATAGAACAGATGGAAAAGGAAGTTACAGAAACGTTGATAAATCCTGAGATTGTCAGGTTGAGTAAGAATGACCCCAATGTATATCTGTACTATTCGAAATATCGGAAGCATTATCTCTGTGTTGTCTGCAAACATTTTGATGAGGCTGGATTCATAATTACTGCTTATTTGGCAGATAAAATCAAAAGAGGTAAATTAATATATGAAACCTATAAAAATAATATATGATGAAACTGGAAATACGCTTTATGTGCGATTCAGTGATAAAAAGGAGGCATATTGTACAGAAATCAATGGTGGAAGGGATATCATCCTCTCCAAAGCAGAAGATGGAAGTGTAATTGGATTTGAAATTCTTAATTATCTCCCAAAAGATACTAAAATAGGATTGGATACTCTTCCAGTAGAATCTAAAATAATAAAAGCATTATCCTGAACATGACAGGGTGCTGAGGTTCTGCCTGATGATCAAGTTATGCCAGTACAATTGGTTCAGGATATGGATGAAAGGGTTTATCCCATGTTTGGAAATAGGTGCAGTGAATTAGAGGTTATTCATTCAGCACGAGATTCTTTCAAGAGCATAGGAGCTGCAAGGTGGCAGGATGTGCTATTTTCGCTCTGGAATGTGCCCTCAGGGATGGTTAGAAGATTATCATAAGCGCTCAATCTCGGAAACGGTCAATTTCATGGTGAAATGCCGGTTTGGCGCGCCACCTGGAAAGAGACTCGATCCGCGGAAGGAGACTGAAACACAGCTCTAAAGCTTGTGGCGCACAATATCCAGAGAGCGTGATATTTTGCGATCATGGGCGACGTGGCGCCGCACTGGCGCAGGCAGAGGTGTATGTGAATGTTGTCCCAAGACCGATCCTGGCAAAAGAATTAATACCACGCTTTGCGTAACTGTTAATGATTTTTCCATCAAATAAAGAGGCGTAGCATGTATCTGAAAACAAGATTGGTTGACACCGTTCGCATCGGTCCCGAGCAGCTTGGGATGCCAGTTATGGATGCGGTCAGGGTATCGCTCCGTGAGAAACTCGAAGGACGCATCGATAAGAAACTCGGATCACTGGTTGCGATTCTCGATGTAATCGATGTCGGGGAGGGACGTATTCTGTTCGGTGACGGGGGCGTGTATTACGAAACGACATTTGACGCGCTCATGTATAAACCTGTGATGCAGGAGGTTGTCGAAGGGGTTGTTGTCGAGATCGTTGAATTTGGCGCGTTCATCGGTGTTGGTCCGCTTGATGGATTGGTTCATGTGAGCCAGTTGACTGATGACTACGTATCTTATGATGGAAAGAATGCACGTCTGGTCTTCAAGGAGAGCGGACGGGCGATTGGAGAAGGAGATAAACTGCGTGCGCGCATCGTAGCTATCAGTTTGAACGAACGAGATCCGCATGAGAGCAGGATAGGCTTAACGATGCGCCAGCCAGCCCTCGGCAAACTGGAATGGCTTGAAGAAGCTGCAAAAGAGGTTAAAAATGAGTGAACAGGCATGTAGAGGCTGCCACAGAATCGTTACCGGTCAGAACTGTCCGGTATGTGGATCAAACTCACTCAGCAGGGATTGGAGTGGATACGTTGTGATCATAGATCCGGAACTCTCAGATATTGCTTCGAAATTGAATATCACAACTCCCGGAGCTTATGCATTGAAGGTGCGGTAAGTGAAATCGCTCATTCTACCGGATCACCTGAAATCGAAATTAAAAGTCCCTCATGGAATACTGTATGAGGGATGCGGGCATGAGACCATGAGGTTGCTGAAGAATGAACTGAATTCAAACAATCCAACCAGAATCATTTCGGTAGGCGACATCACAACCTATACTCTGATCGAAGCTGATATCCTGCCTGACATCTGCATCGTGGATCATCTGACATGCCGGGCAAGGATATCCGATGAAGTTCTGAAGCGCATCCACCACCCTGTGTATCTTGAGGTTTCTGTTGAGAATCCTGCCGGCAGTATCACCTCTGATCTCATACTCTGCATAAAAAAGGCGGTGCGATCCGGGAATCCTACACTCATATTCGTGCAAGGAGAGGAGGATCTTGCGGTCATGCCCGCTGTCATATTCGCACCAACGTCTTCGATAGTTATATATGGACAGCCATCGAGTGGATGTGTGCTGATCAATGTAACCAGTGAAAAGAAGAAGGAGATACTGGAACTCTTGAAACAGATGGAAGATTTCGATGATGACATAAGGAGAATCTTGAATGAAGATTGAGGTCGTGACAGATAAAGAGAATGTACTGTTGAACAGACGGGATATCGTATTCAGAGTGATACCCGAAAAGGAAGTCTGTTCAAGAGAGAACGTGAAGAACAGACTGGTCGCACTTCTCGATACGGAACCAGAACAGTTGATACTCGATCGAATGAACGTGCAGTATGGAATGCAGCAGATAATCGGATATGCACGGTTGTATGGTGATGCGCAGGATGCACTTGCGATCGAGCCTGATTACATGATTGCGCGTAATGCAACAACGAAAAGTGAGGAGGATCAGTGATGAACGCATATAAATATTATTCTATAAAAGGAGATAAAATTGTACGTACAAGGCAGTTCTGTCCAAAATGCGGTACCGGTGTGTTTCTGGCGGAACATGCGGATCGTATGACCTGCGGAAAGTGCGGATATACCAAATATAAGCAAAAGAAGAAATAAATGAAAGGAACTCATCTGATAGCCATCGTGATACTTATGGTATCCACGAGTATGATTGGATGCATCGATCACGCAAATCCATCAGAGAATCGTCAGCTATCAGCAATCGTTGATACGCTTGGAACGGTGCCTGTTATCGATGCAAACGAAGCGATCAACATCACCACAAACAATGATACGATAAAGGAGTTTTTAAACCAGAAATTTAAGGCACCGAATCGAAGGAATGTACACGTAGCGCTGGTACAGAACGCAACGTATAATCTTACAGGTGCGTCTGCTGGTGTTAATGAATCGCCTTTTCTGTGGAAGGTTGACCTGATCGAGCGAAGTTGCAGTTGTGGTGTCAGAGGCAAGAGTCTGTATGTGGCGACCGCGCTGATAAATCCAGAGACTGGGGAGGTCGTAGAGACTGATACCTATTCGATACCTGAAACTGAGTACGGACGAGATACCTGCACAAACTCCTGCCACAAATAACGAAGGGTGCAGAGGTTGCGGAAGATCATGCTGATTCTGAAGCATGGGATCGAGATTGCGGAGTAAGAAGATTGAGATATTCTGTTATCGTCTGTCCGAAATGCAAGAAACATGTGCAGATCATAGAAGATGGCATAACATCCACCAGATGCCAGCGATGTGGTGGACGATTGGATGTACGCAAGCTCAAAGTCTGGCACACGACCTCTGATCTGAATGAAGCGGTCTCGGTACGCACTGCTATTCTGATGAAAATGGATCAATAAAAGAGATATTAAGTATCGCGAGCGTGGCAATAACCGCTTCCTCGACCCTGACCGTCTCGGCTCCCTGATCTGGCAGTGTATTGAGCACATAATCGAATTGTGACATCGGAGTTCTCTCTTCATTCATTATCTCAACGATTCCTTTGTGCGGTGCACCAAACACGATCATCACATCCTCTGCAGCGCATCTCTCTCTCAACTCCTTGAGCAGATCGATGTCGATGATCTTTCCATACCTGGTGGTTGCGATTCTCACTCCGCTGCCGATCGCGCTGCTCAAACTGTCTGTTCTCGTTACTGAGTAACCCCAGTACTCAGTAATCTCGTCTCGCCTGACAGGAACCGCCTTCAGCGGCTTTGTTGATACGATTCTCACATCCACACGCCCGCCTTTTTGCAGGGGAACATCCAGAAATGCGTATCGTTTCAATCCTATATCTACCCATGAACCATTCTCGTGCACCCTGACCACAACCCCGACACGAACGTCCCCGATCTCAATATTTTTCGCATCGACTGGATGATGCGGTGTTTTCAGCGGAGGGATCGCACCTGCATACCGGAGATCGTCTATCAAAGGAAAGAGATATTTTCGCAGATATTGTGGAGTTTCAGCGTATCTGAGGATTTTTTCGATTTTTTCTGTCTCATCGAGATCTGAATCCCGGTATATGACGATACGATCCACCCGAAATACCGATGCTGCCCTCGCAATCTGTCCGATCTTCAATGTTTTGCTGCGCAGATCACTGGCATCGATGGCAAGTGAAGAGGGGAGCAGTATGGATAACGATCCTGGTTTCATCGGGTAGTAGATGTCTTTTTTTATAATAACGTTTTTGAGTGAAATCCCAAAAGATTTATTAATGAAAAAAACATAAATAGAGTCTTACATGATTCCAGAGGAGATAAGGGGGTTCCTGTCTCAGGAGGGGGGCAGTTCGCTGATCATACAGGGCAGTCCTGGTACCGGCAAAACGATCATGGCGCTGGAACTGATGGACGCGTTTTTGAATCATAATCCGATATACCTTACCACAAGGTCAACAACAGAAGCGATGTACCAGTATTTCCCGCGACTCCGCCGAAAACGTGAGGAGATTGATATCATTGAGTCAAAAAGTATATTCTGGGATAAATTCTTTAAAAAAGGTGATGATACGACGTTACGCGTTGAAAAAGATGCTTTTGAGGTATACGGGATGCTGGATGATCCTGGTAAAACCGATCTATCCGAATTTGATATGGTCTGTGATCGGGTTGATGCATTTCTGCCTGGTACATCGCTGCTCGTGCTGGATAGCCTTGAAGGATTATCTGATAAATATAACGTAAGTGAAAAGTTTCTTATCACTCTCCTCAATCGATGTCTGATCGAACCTGCGCATACCAAGGTCGTTTTTATCCTTGAAAAGGAGAATGATGCAGAACTTAATTACCTCGCGGATGGTGTGGTTTCATTGCAGCAAAAGGAGATCGATGGTAGGCGTGTGCGTACATTATCCATTGATAAACTGCGTGGAATCAGCATACCCCAGCCAAATTATCTGTTCACCCTTGGTAACGGGAGGTTTCACAGCTTCAATCCGTTTGAGGTTATGCACCCGGCAGATTACCTGACATTCAAACCAATTCCAAATACCAAGACGAGTTATTCGACTGGAAATCACGACATGGACGAGATACTTGGTGGCTACCCAATCGGAAGTTATATTCTGCTGGAAATCGGCGAGAGTGTCGATAATTTCTTTTATATACTGCCGGTGCTGACTGCTGTAAACGTGGTGAGCCAGAATGGTAGCGCAGTTATACTCTCGGTCAGCGGCGCCGGACCAGGCGAAGTCAAGAACTATGTCTTTGAATATGGATTGAGTGATAAATTGAACTCGTTTCGGGTCGTGACCGAAAAGAATCCTGAAGAGCCAATAACCGAGGATTTTGTTGTTGCTTATGACAAGGAATACTTTTCAAACAAGTTTAATATACTCGATCGAGAGACGCAGAAACTGTATGAAGAGCATGGCGGAGATGTTGTAAAGATTGTGGATTACGGGATTCTTGAAACGATGATCGACCAGCCGGCACTTAAAAAGGGAATTATCTCTGAGAAAAAATATACTGCTGCAAATAGAATCCTGACAATAGCGATATGTAAACACAGCACTGCACCAGAAATCAAAAAAACGCTTGCAGATGTTTCTGATATCCATTTGAAGCTCTATAAATGCAATAACACAATGATCGTTTATGGTGAAAAGCCAACGACAGGTATATATGTGATCGAACCCGATGTCTCACACGGCTACAAGGACGTGAAACTGACATCGGTGAGATGATGTATGTATTTCTAACATTACTCGCGTTATACATCGCTGCATTGATTGCGATCGGATGGCATTTTGCAAAGAAGCAGCAGACGATGACCGATTTCTGGCTTGCAGGTCGTGAGATCGGGGCAGGCAATATCGGGATGTCAGCAGCAGCATCATGGCTCACCGCAGGAGCGCTCTTTGGCGTTACCGGGATGTTTCTATCGATGGGTATCGGATCGGTCTGGATATTTGTGATGCCGAATATCATCGCACTTGCACTCGTCGCTGTAATGGTTCCGCGGATCAAACGACTGCCATCACTGACCCAGCCAGAGTTGATCGAGCTCAGGTATGGTCCATTGCTGCGTGTCCCGATTGCGATTGCGATCACCATCGTGATGATACTCTTCGCGGTAACCGATTTCAAGGGATTCGGTTATGTATTGAATGTATTCTATGGTATACCTCCGATTTATGCTGTGCTGATCATGGCCGTTTCGATCTCGCTCTATGTGACACTCGGCGGTCTGAGAGCAGTGATATGGACCGATACGATCCAGTTTACGTTCCTTGCCGCGATTGCGATCCTGGTTGGTGCTGTGGCATTGTACACGCCAGTACACAACACCGGCATACCGGTATCCGGGTTGTTCACAGGTATGGACAGCGGTTTCTGGGATCTCTTCGCTCTCGGCGGAATTGTCGGAGTATTCATCATGCAGATCGCAATGCTTCCTGGCTGGATCACAGAGCAGGATCCATGGCAGCGGGTATGGGCAGCAAAGGATGTGAGATCAGCCAGATCCGGCATGCTACTTGGCTCACTCTTGCTTGCCGTCGTATTCGGTGCATGTTTTCTCGCAGCGATCGGACTTCATGCACTGTATCCGGTACCTGCAAACGAATCTGCTGTCGAACAACTGTATCTTACATTCATACGGGACACGTTTCCGCCAGTTGCCCTTGCATTTATTGCGATAGGCTTTGCAGCCGCTTCGATGTCCTGTACAGACACATTCGCAACATCAGGAGCGTCCTGTGTATCAAGGGACATCTATCAGCGATTCATCAAGCCGGATGCGACGATGAAGGAGATGCGGACCGTAAACCGCATCCTGATCGTGGTCATGGTTGTAATCTCTGCCGCAATCTCGCTGCATGTCGAGACCGTGATGGATGCGGTCATCATGGCAACCGTCATCGGCACATCCTCATACTTCTTTCCGATCATGGGTGCGCTCTTCTGGAGGCGTGCGACCGCACAGGGTGCGCTTGCCGGACTGGTAATCGGCGGCATCTCCCAGATCGCATTGATCATCGCAGAGGCGACATATACAGGAAAACTCGATCTTATATCCCCTCTTTTAATCGAGCACGGTGTCTTGATTGGGGTGTCGCTCTCCGCGATCTCGTTTGTTGGGGTATCACTCCTGACACCGAGATCGGATGATCATCATCTTGCCCTGTTCTTTTCTGATGTGGCAGAGCGATTCCTGAAGAAGGCGTCAATAGACCGGAATGATCCCGCATACATACGATTCAAAGGCGAGATCGAAGAGCATGTTTCTGGAGAACGTGTGCATCTCAGCGCTGTAGTAAAAACCAGAGAGACGATCAACTGGGATGAACTGGTCTCAAAACTCACAGATACACATACATGGATTGCGCCGAGTGGAATCGAGGTCGCATACCGGCTGTCGAGCACAGACATGCTAGCCTGCCCAAGAATCGTGCATGGTGGTGAGAATCAGGTCTGGATCTTCGCTGAGCCGGCGATGGATCAGGTGGACGACATTCGGGCAGAGATGTTTGCGGCGTATCGTGAGATTGTTGGGCTGTGCGTATAGGACATGGGATTAACATCCGTAAAAACGAATCAGTGCCCCTCAATCAACTGCAGGTGAAATCGATATCTTCAACCAGAACTTATTTCACCGCACGTAGCTGACTTTCTATGTCTTTTAAGCAGCAGAGACAATCGATCTCTATCCCTTTAATCCTGAGCTCAAACTTCTGGCTCTGCAGGTTTTAACTAACCTCCACATATACAATCTTGCCCATGAGAATGCCACTGCCGAACCGATGACGTTTGCTGCAACGAGACCCCACCAGATTCCAACCAGCCCCCAATCGAAGTTAAAAGCGAATATTACTGCAAATAAGGGTGTTAGAATAAGTGTACGCAAAATCGTGGCGAAGAGCGCATACATTCCCTTTCCTGCCCCCTGAAAAAGCGAAGAAGAGAACATGCCAAACGGCACTGCCACATAGAAGAGACTCACGATCCTGAGAAAGATTATCAGATCGGGTGCGATATGCACCGCTTCCTTTGATTGCGTGAATAACGCGGCTATCGCTGGCGCGAAGATGAAGGTTGCCGCCGCTATCACTGCCTCGATAGCAAAACCTATTTTTATTGCATAAAGATGAGCGGTAATAGCCTTTTCAAAGGAGCGTGCGCCAAAAGCAGCCCCGGTTACAGGAACTACAGCCGTAGCGATACCGACAAGCGGCAGTGTTGCTATCGATGCCACCCGCCATCCTGTGGTGTAGACCGCCACTCCATCGATCGCATCCACTGTAACTATTATGACGTTCATCACCAGCATGGTGAGTGACATGGAAAGCTGTGTCGCCGAAGCAGGCAGACCAACTCCAAAGATGTCCCTGACAATCGATCGATCGAATCCGAAACCACTGAATCTGAATGATATGTAGGTATCCTTCTTGAAGAACAACCAGTTCAGCATGACAATGGACGAAATAGCCAGCGATATGAGCGTAGCATACGCAGCACCAGAGATCCCCATGCCAAGGGAGTAGATGAAGATCGGGTCCAGTATGATATTGAGAACAGAACCCAGTATCATCACATACATGGCTCGCTTAGCATCTCCTTCAGCCCGCAGTATGGCATTTGCAATGTTTGTGAAAAATATAAATATACTGCCTGCGAAGATGATCCTGCCATAAGATGTCGCCATATCGACAGTCCTGCCAGCGCCGATCAGGACGAATATATCCCTTGCGAAGATAAAGAGTGGCACAGTGAAGAGAACCGCGAGTAGCAGCATTATAACGATCGTATGAACCGCAACGTTGTCTGCACCATCCTTGTCACGGGCACCGATCCTGCGAGATATGGCAGACCCGCCGCCTATACCCAATCCGTTTGAGAGCGCCATAGCCGCAAAGAAGAGAGGGAAAACAAAACCAATCGCAGCGAGAGCGTCAGCGCCAAGACCTGAAACCCAGATCGCATCAACGAGATTGTAGATCGTCTGCGCAGACATGGCTACTATCATCGGCACTGAAAGTTTTATGATGGCTGTTTTAGGATCGCCGAGAAGCATTGTTACACCGGTAGAAT
>PIXW01000259.1 GCA_003601535.1 ANME-2 cluster archaeon | reverse complement strand
CTAAAACTCGAGATATGGTGACTGCGAAAGCACAGCGATGCCGTCGTCTGATAGTTGCAGCACGCGTACCTGATTGACGATGACCGATCCCCGGTGCTTTGCTACGTGAACCGATCGCTGCAGGTTGTTGCCAACACGCACCATGCCCACGTTGGTGATCGAATCAGCACTGTATGCGATGATCTCATCCACACCATAGATGACACCAGCAGCAACCATACATGTGGCAGGAGCCTCCCGCAGGACATCGAAGATATCATCAACCAGACTCTTCAACTTGTACTTCGATTCGATAGCCAGAAACAGCGCCTCAAGCGAGTCGATGAAGATCAAATCCGGATTCACACTCTTTATCTTACTCTCCAGGAGCTTCTTAAAACTCTTGATCAGTTCATCCGGTGCAATCTCCACGGTCTTCTGCAGCCGCAAACTCGGATCCGCTATATCAACAAAGACGACCTTACCTTCCTCTTCGAGTTCCCAGAAATCCCATCCGAAGGAGGTGTACCATTCCCTCTTTATGTATTCAGCCTCTTCTGATGTGAGAACGATCATTCCTTTTCTACCAGCTTTGACGCCATTGTATATGAACTCACCCCCGAAAACCGTTTTACCGGTACCTGTTCCACCAATGACCACGTTTACAGATCCCTTGAAAAAACCGCCTCCGAGTAGTTCATCGTATCCTGGTATGCCGGTTTCTATCCGTTCCATCAATCTCTTATCTTGCATTATAGCCACCACATTTTAATTTTATGCTTGCATTTTTTCACAAAAATCGAGTGGAAACTGCCCATCGGGCGGGATTTTACCGCTTGCCCTGCCCGAATGCGGAGCCGAATGGTTTACAGTTTTCAATCAAACTTTTGTGAAATGTTTATACCTGTATATTCGAACTGATCCTATATAAATCCACTCGAAACAATCCCCATCTTCGAACTTGTCCAGACCTTTTCCGTACCGTGCGCGCTCGGCCGCCCCGATATAAACATAACTTACATTATATTTATTTAATAAACCAATTGCAGTATTGATATTGCCAGTACTATAAATTTTATCCACATCCTCTGCCCTGACTCTGACGTCTTCGTAACTTCCACGCCACATCATCTCATGTCCTTCCCAGCCGATTACAGTTGGCAGACCTGTGAACGCTGATACCCTTGAATCGGTAGAGTAGCACCTGCCAGGTGCCTCTATTATGACTGGTGTTCCAGTGATGTTTCTGCGAATCCATGAGATTGCAAAGTAATCGCCTCTATCCGATCCGTTCAGATAAGCGATTCCGTCCAGTGATGCCGGATTGTGATCAATATTCATCTTTGTGTACGTGGCAGTGAACGGATATATACAGCAGGAGGCTATGAGTATGCAGAATAGAACCGTCCAGATCGTTCTTTTCCTGCTGATGAGGTGTTTTAACGATAGATCATACAGACAGTATCCGGCTGCGACCCCCCACAGAATCCAGATCTGCAGATATAACTTAAATACCGTATTCATGCGTTCGTTTGGCGCACCGAGGCGATCATTGAGATAGAAGATCTCGCAGAAGACGGCAAGCAGTGAACCAACCAGTACGAGAGCCAGAACAAATTGATTATTCTTAGTATCTTTATGAAATAAATATAAACACAGCACGATCAGTGGAATGATGATGATCAGTATCTGAAAAAATAGTAACGAAAGGATGGTTATCGGGATTAAAGCGATCACATACCTTCTATCGAGATCAAGATGCGAAAATAAGGATGAGAATATCAGGAATAGAAACAGCGCGAAGATCTCGATGAAATTGATCAGCAGCGTCTTTTGATGCGAAATTCCAATTTCGGATGCTCCTGTTCCGTGAAAATCCATATAGAATGGAACGAAAAGAATGACACTCATAATCACAACGCTTATAATAGGGATTAAAGCATCTCTGATACGGGCAGTACGGTATTGCTGAATCAGAACGATGATGATAAAAAGAGCCAGATATGTCGGATAATCCCATGCATTCATCGGAAATAATACACCGATGCTCAGTGCGGATATGATTATGCCGGCAAGAACATGAATCCGGGTCTCTCCGTAAATATTTATTCCCTTATCAGTCGATTTATAAATATTTAACAAGAGTGTCAGTGCAAGCAACTGAAACGGAATCGAGATGACATGCGGATGCAGATCTCCGAAGATAAAACTGAAATATGGAAATTCGTTGATCGTGTTCGGTATGACCCTTGTGGAAGCCCAGAATCCGAACAGGTTCTCATGATGAGTCACCGGAAGATGCAGGAAACTGCCTGTCAGATTAAATACGATATACGGGTTTGCGATGAAGACGATGATGATCATCGTTGATATGCCGTATCTCGCCTTCTTTGTCAGATCGTATCCGATTCCAAAGGATGCGCTTGCCGCGAGCGCTGAGAACGTAACCAGTCCGAGATTGTATGTGATCGTTGTAGGGATGCCGGAAAGTTTGCTAAGTACTGCGACGATCAGATATCCGAAATAATAATAAAAATTCAATAATCCGCCTGATAACCATGGATCATGAGGCGGGAAGTGACTGCTTCTCATGACTGCATTCAGGAACGCAAAATCCATGAACTTCTCGCCAAACGCGGTGATCTCGGGATTGTATACTCTTATCGTCAGAAAAACGATGAAAACTATAAAGAACAGAACCTCATTTCTGATGACAATTTCCCACTTTATCTGCGGTCTGTTTTTAATGCATATAAGCGACACGATACATATAATTGCCAGGGATAGCAGAACCACGTCTCTATTGAAGGATAGTGGATAGGAGAGAATCCATGTCAGATATGCGAGCATCAATATCCCGACGATCTTTGATATGCAGTATCCATGATCAGATAGGTTCTTACAGACCATCGATACGATCGGGAATGCTGCTGCGCCGATGAACGATATCATCGCATACCAGATGACCGCCTCATTTAGCATAGTATCTTATATGATGTGAGGATGGATATCAATGCATGGCGTTTAGTATATGTCTGCCTGACATAGAGCTGGTCACACGGTTTATAATTGAGTTATTCTGGATATATGCATGTATCTACGCAGTTCGATCAACAAAACTGGCATACTGGAAGCAGTGCTGGAACATCATCCTGCTCGGCTGTCTGATACACACCACGTATATAGTGGTTGCGCTTACTGAGACTCCATGTGCAGGTCTACTCAGGAATCTTGGGATGGGAATCGTTGCCATCGGGATACTGATGCTTGCAAAGAGGACGAAAGAGATTATGGGATAGGCTATGTCACAGAGAGCAAAGATCCTGATCGAAGCACTGCCATACATCCAGGAGTTTGCTGACTCGATCATGGTGATCAAGATCGGGGGGAATGCAATCGTTGAACCGGCGATTCTCGATGACATCGTCCGTGACGTGATCCTCTTGCAGCACATCGGAATCCATCCGGTCGTCATCCATGGCGGAGGTCCTGAGATATCAGAGAAGATGGAACGCCTCGGCAAGAAACCGGAATTCGCAGGCGGCTTACGCATAACCGATGACGAGACCCTTGAAATCACGCGCATGGTGCTGGTCGGAAACGTGAACACAAGAATCGTCTCGCTCATCGGTAAATACGGCGGCAAGGGCATCGGACTCTCTGGCAAGGATGGAAAACTGATCCTCGCCCGCAAGAAAGCACCTGTGACAGTCGATGGCGCCCTCAATGCGATCGATCTGGGATGGGTTGGCGAGACCGAGATCATCAATCCGGAGATTGTCATGATCACCTCAGAACAAGGGTATATTCCTGTGATTGCGCCGATTGCTGTTGATCTCGCTGGCAACAGTTTGAATCTGAACGCAGACACCGTATCCGGGGATATCGCTGCTGCTCTTCATGCAAAGAAGTTAATTCTATTAACTGATGTGCCAGGGGTGCTTCTCGATAAGTCTGATGAGCGTACGCGTATATCGCATATCGCTCTATCAGAGGTGGACGGTCTGATCGAGAAGGGTGTGATCAATGGGGGAATGATCCCGAAGGTTCATGCAGGCGTATCTGCGATCAGAGGTGGCGCTCTGAAGGTGCACATCATCGATGGCAGCAAACCGCATTCGTTATTGCTTGAACTCTTAACCGATGAGGGAATCGGGACGATGATGGACTAACGTCTCCATAATCACGACTG
>PIXW01000258.1 GCA_003601535.1 ANME-2 cluster archaeon | reverse complement strand
GTTGTCATCCTCGGCTTCAACATGCAGGACCCGTCGGTTAAGGCGCGAATCGAGATGCTCGAAGACGGCGGCGGGTTTGTTGATAAAGGACTCCTCGAGATCGCAAAGGAGTGCGGCTTTGAGAAGATCCTGTACGATCCTGGAGTGCAGCCGTTCGGACAGGGTGCAGGATCATCATTCCGGCTACTGTATGCAGTAAAATCGTTGTACGGTCTTCCAACCGGTGTCGGAGCCCACAATGTCCCGTCATCATGGGCGTATCTCAAGAAACGTGACCCGGGGATCAGAAGGATCTGCGACATATCTGCAAACGCAATTGGCATCGTGATGGGCGCAAACTCGCTCTTCATAGGACCGATCGAGAGTGCGAAGTATGCCGCTCCGGTCGTTGCGATGGCTGACATTCTCACTGCTGATTCTATAAATGACTTCGGAATCGAACACGCAGAGAAACACCCGTATCTGCTGGCTTGAAGGAGTGTTAAGCATCATGGTGACCTTTGGAATCGAATTTCTGGCAAACGAACCAGCAGAAAAGCTCTCAGAGATTGTGAGACTATCAGAGGAGAACGGTTTGTCCTACGCATGGATAACCGATCATTACAACAACAGGGACGCATTCTCACTTCTGACATACATCGCAGCAAGGACCGACTCCATAAAACTCGGACCCGGCGTCACAAACCCGTATACCAGAACCGCACCACAACTCGCATCAGCGATCGCAACCCTGCACGAGGTATCGGGCGGACGTGCGGTTCTTGGCATAGGACCCGGCGATCGGATCACGTTTGAGAAGCTTGGAATCGAATGGATGCGTCCTGTCCGGACTGTCAGGGAGACTGTATCCATCATACGGCAACTGCTTGCCTGCAAAAAAGTCTCGTACGACGGGGAGATCTTCAAAACCAGGGACGCGAAACTCGATTTTGCAACAGATCTGTCAGATCTACCAGATGTGCCGGTTTATATCGGAGCGCAGGGTCCGAAGATGCTGCGCCTTGCCGGAGAAGTTGGGGACGGAGTGCTCGTGAACGCATCGCACCCGCTTGACTTTGCAGAGGCGGTACCTGCGCTGAAGGCAGGAGGTGCCGATCTTGCAACGTTTGACGTCGCTGCATATACGAGTTTTTCGATAGCGGATCGTAAGGACGATGCTATATCGGCTGCAAAGCCGGTTGTTGCCTTTATTGTTGCGGGATCTCCTGCTGGTGTGCTTGAGCGCCACGAGATCCCGCCGGGTGACATCGAAGCGGTGCGAAATGGTTTTAAGAAGAGTTTCAGTGACGCGATACGTGCGGTCACAGGTGATATGATCGATGCATTCGCAATCTGCGGAACTCCCGCGGAGTGCATGGACCGAATCGAGGAACTCGTGAATGCAGGGGTCACGCAGATTATTCCTGGCTCTCCGATCGGACCTGACCGGATACGCGCGATCAGATCGATCGGAGAAGATATTATTCCCAACTGGAGGTAGAAAGATGAACCTGATCGAAAAAACCGTAAACGATGCAATTGCAGCACAGAACGCTGTGGTAGACGCAATAAGAATCCATCGATACGAGGATTTCTTGCTTGAACACGCGAGACCTTACGTAGAGGTCATAAGGAAGATGGAATGTGCGAGCGAGCAGTCACAGGAGGCGATCGACCTCTACCAGCAGTCACTGCTCATCCATTACGACGTCTTGACGTCGCTCACCAACACGATAACGCCGCTTGATACAGCGTTTCTCGAGTGGCAGCAGACCCCGATCGCGCTTGAGATCATGTATGAACTCGATAGGGACTTTCGGGGCGCTGTCGAGACGTTCATCGAGACGATCGATGAAGCAGACGATATCATCGGGATCGAGGCAACACGGGTGCACAATGGCTTCTACGGAGTCATATCATCCAGCGATTTTGCAGCGATCCCTGGAAGCGTCTTCAACGTCCTTGCCCGGATCATAGAAAGGGCGCCTATTGAGAAGAGATACAAGCAAACGATCCTTGCCGCAAAATCATGGGGGTTGAACGGAATCTACGTCTTCGGAGATACGTACACCCGAGTTCTTGGCAGCACCGGGAACGTCGCAGAGGCGATAGAAGAAGAGAAGAAGGCTCTGAAGTTGAACTGGGATAAGCCGGTCCGGTCGATGCTGCAGCTGATGGGAGAACTCGGTCACACATCGTATGATCGGTTCAGGTACTTTGAACTCTACCGCGAGAAGTTCCGCGGATATGTCGAGAGCGCGTACGATTCCGGGGTGCACCCGGCAAATATCGTGATGCTTCCGACCCACGTTGGCGATATCGGACACCACATCGGATCGTCATACTACAAGCTGTGCAGGGACGATATGTGCATGGCGATCCTTGAATCGGTCTCAAAGGTTGCGGAAAACACACTCAAAACCGCTCTATCCGAGGATAAGATCAAAAATCCGTTTGACGTGGGATATATCGCAACCGGTGCATGTGCGTCTGCGACCGCGGATATCCTTGCATGGGACGGGTTCACGCCCGATTATATCCAGGATATGATGCAGAAGCGATTCAGGAACTTCATTCTGACGCACCCATTCGACAGATCGATGGTCGGCGAACTTCATGTCAATGACTTTCTGGACTTCATCACCCGAGGCGAGCGAGTGAACGCACCGAAACCAAGAGGAGACGGCGGGAAGGTTGCTGGTATACCTATCGATCTCTCACCTGTCAGGGATCATCCTGAGCTCAACCATCCGGAGGCGTATGCGTATCCATTCACAGCCATAACGGTGCGGGCAACCGCGCTTCTGCGGTTCATCGACCAGCCGTGCCTGCTTGCGCCTGAGCCTCCGAGTATCGCCGCGATGATCAATGCTGTTGCGCTCAATCCTGAGGTTGCGCTTGCGCCTGTGCAGATGTGCAAGAACTGTGCTACGAGTCGGTATCTGCCCGCGAAGTGCGATTACTGTATGTCGCCGAGGGTGAAGTCGGTGCTCTGAGATAGATTGCCTATCCGGTGTAAATCGACACGGAACCTAAAATGGAATCCCCCACAGAGGATACCATTTCTCCATCTCCTTTTCGATAGGAAGTTCGCTTTCCATCGCCGATCTCAATCTGAATTCGAGATCACCGTCTCTTTTCCTCCCGGTCAACGGAGCGAATGGATAAAAAGTACCCTCTTTATAATTATATATAAAATATACCCTATCAAAGGCAAAAACCGAGCAGAGCAGTCGTTCTTCAAAGTCATGTTCGATGACGGTTTCACTGATCAGATGTGTGGTTGTGACAAGATCCTCGAAGTCATCATCGCTCAGGATGACCCATTCATAGTTGTATTCTTCTGTTTGAAACTGGCAGACAGTTCCGGTTTCAGACGCACTGAGTTTGAGCAGTTCCCGAAGATCGCTCTGCATCTCAGAGAACCGCGACGACTCAACCGGCTTGAAACAGATTCCGGACCTGCCGGATGGTTTGAAGCCGAGCACTTCCATCGATAGATATGCGGTTGAAAGTGCAAACAATGCTTCAATCTTTGGTTTCCTGAGTTTTGTTCTTCCGAACAGCGCATCAAGAACCTTCATCTCATTTCCATCCGTCCGGATATCTTTTCAAGCGCCGCAATTCTCTTCTCAAGCGATGGGTGTGTCGAGAAGAGCGCCATGATCGAACTCCTGGATATCGGTATGATGTAGAACGCATTCATGCCTTCTGCCTTTCTGAGGTCGTCTGTTGGCACCCGCTCCATGGCACCGCTGATCTTCAGGAGCGCACTGACCAGATGGGACGGATGTCCGGTGATGACCGCGGATCCGCGATCTGCAGCGAATTCCCTGTATCTGGAGAGCGCACGTATCAGAAGCGAGCTGATGATCCATACGACGATCGATGCGAGCCATGCAAGCATGATACTGCCACCTTCACGCCGGTTTCCACCGCCAAAGAATATCAGATACCGGACCAGGAAGAATGCAATGGTCGAGAAGAAACTTGCAATGGTCAGCACCATCACATCCCGGTTCTTCACATGCGTCAGTTCATGTGCGAGCACTGCCTCAAGTTCGTTCTGGTTGAGTCTCTGCAGAAGCGAGGTTGTAACCGCCACAACAGCCTTCTTCGGACTGCGCCCTGTTGCAAATGCATTCGGAATGCTGCTCTCAACGATGGCAACCCTTGGCTTTGGCAGGTCTGCTTCGATGCATAATCTCGATATTATGCCGTGCAGCTGCGGCGCTTCGCTTTCGCTCACGATCCTGGCACCTGTGCTGTACAGAACCATCTTATCCGAGTAATAGTACTGTGCAAAGAGCATGATGCCTGCAAAAAACATGATCGGAACGACGCCGAACCCAGCGTAGGATAATATCCCTATGAATACGATGTAAACCACGAAGAGCAGAAACATGGTCAGAAACATTCTTGCTGCTAATCCGTAATCATGCTGCCATTTTTTCGTCATCTGTACCTCCATTTTTATGGTAAGTAAATGCAATCAGCGTACATAATCCTTTCGATCTTTGAGGCTTGGGACGATATTACCCAACCGACCCGCCCAATCACTTCACAACCGCATTCTGCAATCTCACCCCGCGATACTGCAGAATGTTTTGAAACGTCCTCTGCTTTTGCATTACCTTCGCTCTTTACCACTGCAAAAGCAGTGGTTAAGTCGTTCATTGGAATAGCGTATGTACCGTTATGTTTGTATACTTATTGGTTGAACTTGATTTCCCACAGGTACCGAAAAACTAATCAACATCCGAATATAAACCATTTTCACGGTGACAATAACATGATCGTAAAAGGCGTCGTCGGTACGAAAGGAGAACTTCTTCCCCCAAAACGAATACGAGACCGACTTCATTTGAAAAGTGGCAGCACAGTCATATATCGGGTGGAAGTATCACGATTGATCATTGAACCGGTTCCGGACATACTGACTGCGATTAAACTGCCAAAGTTTGGCAAAATAACAATCGACGAGTTCGAAAAGGAAAGACGTGAACTTGCAGAGGAAGTGGCTGATCGGTGAGGGTTTTTCTGGATACGACATATCTCCTGCCCGTTGTTGGGATTGAAATTGACCTCCCGGACGATTTGCTTGAACGGTTGTTCTCTTCAGATCATTCTTTTGTGATGAACGAACTATCCCTCTTCGAATTGTTTGGAAAGGCGAGCAGATTCATGTCCAATGATAAAAAGGCAGAAAAAAGGTTCTATATTGGAATGAAGAGCATTCTTTCATCCGAAATAGATATAAAGCCCATTTCCACACTTGATACATTACCAGTTGCTCTTGAGGTCTACGAAAAGATAAAAGATCTTCCGGATTGTCTGATAACGGCAACTGCACTCTCTGATTCTGATGTGATGCTAACTGAAGCAGGAGACATTCCAAAGGCGGTGGACTTTAAGGTTCTGAATTTGAATGCGTTTGCTGACAGATATTTGTGAGCACGTATGTTTGTACGTCCGCCAGATGTCACAGGCGCAGTCGAGACCGTATCCGTCGTGAGTGGCGGTGTGGGTGTCCGGTGCTCATCTGGCACGCCCGGCTCGTGCCTGGCAGCTACGACATCGTGATCGATCACGAATCAAAACCGCGTCTACGGCGCAGCAACGGATCGCCGGGCTTTGTCGTGCTCGCAAGCCCGCCCCCGACGCCGCCAACAGATGTTCCGGCACTGACGCCACCCGGAATCATCGCTCCCGTTGGCTTGTTGATGCTGGCTGGTTCCATGAGGAGAAGATGGTGACTCACATTTGTCGCATGTTCAATCCAGTCGAAGATAGGACGTTTTATTAAACGCAGGTAAAAACTCGCCCTCCGGGAATCGATTTCCGTCAACCGCACCCGGAGGGTAGTTTTTGATCACCTTTCCGTGACCTACTTCGCGCGATGTGCCGGATGATACTTCGCGATCATCTTATTGTCGATCCGTGTCAGCTGAGCCTCAGGCAGTTCGGCAAGCAAATTTCATCCGATCTCAAGCCGTGGTGTTGACGTCCCTGTCTTCATTCCGCCCATGCCGCACGAACTGGCATATCAGAATGTGGCTATCAACCTTGTTTCTAATCCGTGGGCGGTAAATACTTATGATGAATAGAACTCAGATAAACCTCCTAACAATGTCAACAGAAATAAAAACGATCAAAACCGAGATAGAACTCCCAAGTGACATTTTATATTCGCAGGGGGTTTATAAAAACCGTATAGGATATTTTGTAAAGAAGAATTTCTTGCTGGAATTATATAGAGAAGGTAAGGTGTCTCTTGGGAGGATGGCAGCGTTACTCGGGATGAATCTGGTGGAGATGATGGGAGTCATGAAGGATTCAAACATACCTCTGAACTATGGAATAGAAGAACTGGAAGAGGATATGGAGACAGCGAAGAAACTCGGTATGTTAAAATGAAGGTCATCAGTGATTCTTCGCCTTTGATTTTCTTATCTGCTCTTGGGTTGCTGGATATTTTAAGAATTGAGTTTGGCGAGGTGCTGATACCGGAAGCCGTGTATCGGGAAGTCACAGCAAACAATTTGAAAGGGTCTGGCGAGGTACAAGATGCAGACTGGATTAGAGTGGTG
>PIXW01000257.1 GCA_003601535.1 ANME-2 cluster archaeon | reverse complement strand
AGGGCCTATTCTCGCAGGAGTTCGTGGGTTCGAATCCCACCCCCCGCATCCGGGCGTCATCATTTTTAATCCGGTCTCTTCCCCTGAATGAAATCCTCTGTCAATCGACATGCTTCGTCATCGGTAAACTGGCGTGGTGGGTGCTTCATGAAATACGCAGAGGGCGAGTACAGAATTCCCCCTTTGCCTCGATTGATTGCCAGTTTACAGCACCTTATGGCATCAATCACCACTCCTGCTGAGTTTGGAGAGTCCTCAACAGAGAGCCGTAACTCGAGGTTCATTGGAACGCCGCCGAACAGTCTGCCCTCCATCCGGATGAAACCGATTTTGTTATCCTTCTGCCATGCCACCCAGTCGCTGGGGCTGATATGGATGTTCTCATCTTCCAATCGTTTTTCGGTTTGAGATTGCACAGATTCGGTCTTGGACTCTTTTTTGGAAGCCAGACGGCTCCTGTCGAGCATGTTCAGAAAATCAGTGTTCCCTCCGGTATTGAGCTGATACGTCCGCTCGAGTTTCACACCCCTCTCCCTGAAGAGGTTTGTTAACACCCGGTGCACGATGGTAGCGCCGAGCTGGGATTTTATATCGTCCCCGATGATAGGTACTCCTCTCTCCTCAAACCGCCTGCCCCATTCAGGATTGCTGGCGATGAAGACTGGCATGTTGTTTATGAATCCGATCCCGGCAGAAAGAGCACATTCAGCATAAAATTTGACAGCATCTTCAGATCCCACTGGAAGATAATTCAAGAGGATTTCGGCACCGGATTCTTTTAATACATTGATTATGTCTTCTCTGGATGCTTCCGCCTCATCGCTTAAAACGAATGCATGTTTACTGTCATAGTTGTTCATGTGGCTCGGAAAGCCATCGAGTGCCCTGCCCATCCTGACCTTTACATTCGATCGAGGGACATCATTGCAGAATACTGTCGTACAATTCGGAAGTTCGAATATGGCATCGGACACATCCTTTCCAACCTTTCTTTTATCGATGTCGAAGGCAGCCACCACTTCAATATCGCCGGGTTTGTAACCGCCAATGTCCCAGTGCATCAATCCGATAGCATCTGCGCTCTCCTTATCGGTGTAGTACGCAATGCCCTGGAGCAGTGAACTTGCACAGTTCCCAATGCCTACGATCCCTATCTTGATTTTGTCCATAAACGATTGCCTCTTGTTTATTGTGCTTTGATGCCGGAGGTTTACATAACGTTTTCGTAACTATGTTACATCTTCTTTCTGTCTCTTCTGTCCCGTCTCGCACGCATCGCCTCTCGCTCACTCTCTCTTCGTGCTGCCCTTGCACGAGCACCGATCCGCTCACGATCAACGGTATAGAGTTCGAAGGTCGGAATGATCGTTCTGACCACAGGAACGTCTATCCATGGCTGGGACAGATCAACTACAATCACCTGCGGAGCCACGCCGCGAAGTCGCTCTATGATCGTAGAGATGTTTGCTGCAGGCGTGTTCGATGATAGATCAGGAATCCGGGCGAGTTCGATCTCTTCGCCATCCGTATACCAGTATTTATTCAGGCGTTTCATGCGCTCGTATCCGGCATCCATGACGAAACCACTCCGCTTCTGCACGTCATCACGCGCGCCTGATATCTGCGCCAGTCTGAACTGCGCTGCCTCTGTTAGTGCACGGAATACCGCATGTTCCGGACTGAGGTGCGCGCCCGCACCCATCACCAGCATCGTCGGATCCACGGTTGTGACATCATCCAGCGCAGCAACCACGACAGGAATTTCTGTTACCGATGGCAAAAGCCACAGTTTTACAGATATCCCGGCATCCTTGAATCTTTTTTGAAGATCGTACACCACACCATCCTCTTCATGTAGAATGATCTCCTTTCCAGCGTTTCGAATATATTCTGCCATACTGAGTGCATCGCGCTCGATCACCTCCAGGAGCCCGTGCACGATAGCCTCCTCGATGGTGTTGCCTGATGCAAGTCCATTGGTGTTGCTGCGGAACAGAAACATTCCACGGTTGTACGGATGGTATACCGCATTTGCAGGTACAAGTACCTCTGTATTGTTCATAAAGTCCCAGCCCTTCACCCATTCGAGTCTGATCCCTGCAGAGAGCGGTTCCGGGAGAAGTAACGTCTCAGGATCGATGACATCTTCACTCTCGAGATCCTCATACGTTTCGATGATTTTCTCTGTGTTAACTGGCTTATCCTTAAAATCAATGTTTATTTCCGGTATTTCAGCAAAACATCTCTCAACAGATTCCATTATCGCAGATATCCTCGCCTGAATCCTGGTTGCACCCTTGCCAGAATATACGGATATCGCGCCGTGCGATGCGCTTGGTCTGGTCGCTGCAACCACAGGAATCCCGACGCGATCGAGATGTGTGATATCCTGTAACTCTGCCACGCCGATATCCGGAAGGAGCTTCTCGATATTGGAGAGCGTTGTCTCGTAATCATATACCCGCTGGGTGCCTGGCTGATATTCGATCTCCGGGTCGATCTCTATTCGCATGGAGTTTCCTATTGATGGGACTATCTATTAATTCATCCCCGAATTCATCCCCGCCGCACACACCCAATCCCCAGGAGAAGTTTCTCTGCCCTGGTCTCGACATCATCCGGATTACAATCTTCAAGAATCTCGATTCGAAACGTTGCGCTCTGTTTCGGCTCATATCGGTCGATCACATCTGCGCCGACCACGCCATCGACCGTCGATATCACATTGCGCACCACTGATGGATCTGAGCGATCCGGCAGTATGACTGAGATGTCCCGCTTAAACCTGCGCAGGTTCGTAAGTTTCCAGTTGTATAATTCAGAATCATTGAGCAATCTGATGTTTTCGATCTTCAATTCAACAGATTTCACGCCCTCTCTCATAACAATGGTTCTCGGGGTGACCTTTGCGATGATGCCGACGTGCGTAACACCAGAATGCAGGTGCAGTACCGCTCTCTCGCTTCCTATCGATTGAACCAGTTCTTCAAACTCTGCGATCTTCGCATTGATCAGTTTATCGGACCTTCTCAGAGCAGATTCCGTATCTCCGAAGTGAGATGCTGCTCTCTTCATCAGAAGAATGAAATTCTGCGCAGAATGCTCCCTGATCATCTCTGATAACCGTATACATTCGGTGATGAATGCCTCATGCACCTCTGCAATGCTTGGATTGTTTATCTGGATCATCGCATACAGGTGAGGGTTCTGACCAAGAATCCTGCCAACGAAATCGAGCATGATCTCATACACAGGGCTCATGAACCTTCTTGATTCGGAAACATCAAAATCAAGGCTCCTCAGTGTCGATCCGATGCTGATGTATGCGAAATGCGTGAGCCCCTGCACCACTGCCATAACCCGGTCGTGCGTATCAGCATCCACGATCTCAACGTTTGCGCCCTCACCCTCAAACAGATCGAGGATGACCGGAAGCCATCTCTCACATCTGTTCGATGGTGTGATCATCACGGTCTGCCCGCGGATACCGGAGATGCTCGGACCAAACATCGGATGCGTCCCGATCGCCTCCACGCCGTCAGGTGCGAACGCTTCCATTGCAGCGAGCGGTCTCTTCTTTATCGATGTCACATCCATGAGAAGACTCCCGCGATTCATCTTCGGCGCGACTGTTCTGATCGTATCCTCGGTTACATCGATTGGAACCGAAATTACAACGATATCGCTCCTGCTGATCGCAGCATCCAGATCGCGGGCATACGCTGCGCCGAGCTCTTCCGCAATCTCGATCCTGCCACTTTTGCCCCAGACCGTAACCTCATGGTTCAGGCGCTGGAAGAATCTCGTGAACCACTGTCCGAGTTCTCCTGTGCCTCCGATGATCAGAATGTTCATGACTGTCTCCTGTTTGTATTGTGATTTTACGTACATCAAAAGGTTTTTGCACCATCGAAATGATGATCAAGACGAAAGCGTTTGCAGGATCAGGTGGCTCGAATGATCACAGTAACAGAAGAAGATTTCGATATCAGCAAGACGATCGAAGAGGCAACGCATCCGGATGTCGGTGCGATCGTCACATTCACTGGCATCGTGCGGGATGATGGAATCAACGGTATGGAGATAGACGCAGATGAGGAGCCTGCCATGCAGGAACTTGGCAGGATCAGAGAAGAGGCACTGAAGCGATTTGATATAAAGTCTCTCGATATCATTCACCGCACAGGAAGGCTCTCTGTCGGCGAAAGGATACTCTTCATCGTGTGCAGCGCTCCGCACAGGAAGGATGCATTTGCTGCATGTGAATATACGATGGACGAACTGCAGAAGATTGTCTCGATACGGAAGAGGGAACTTACGTGAAATTAAGCATTCGCCAGCATGGATGAAGTTGTGCCACACCAAACGCATAAGTACAGTGACATACCAGTCTGTTCATCAAAACTACAGTCCAAAAAAGAGTTGAAATAAATGAACATCGATCTAAATAAAGAACTGCGAAAAACAATCAGAACCGGTAAAGTTCTCATCGGATCAAACATAAGTATCGATGCCGTAAAAAACAACAGTGATATAACGGCTGTGCTTGCTGCCAACTGCCCACCTCATATACGGGCGCAGATACAGGATTCTGGCGTGCCGATCATCGAATATCCTGGAATGAGTATTGATCTCGGCATTGCATGTGGAAAACCATTCACCATTGCTGCGCTAACCATCCTCGATCCCGGGGATTCGGGCATCATGTCGGTCTTCGAAGAAGAAGAGATGCCGGATGAAATCGAGGGATGAGTGTGGGTGAGATCAGACTTACCACCGAAGGTGTCCGGTACATCGCGCTCTTTGAGAGTCTTACAGGAGCGACTGCACGCGACTGTATCGATGAGGATGATCGGGTACTGTATGTGGTCAGGAATGGTGACATGGGACTTGCGATCGGCAGAAATGGCGAACATATCAACCGGGTCAGAAAGTCTATCGGCAAGCACATCGAGATTGTGGAATATTCGGATGACCTTGCCACTTTTATGAAGAACGTGGCACAGCCAGCAAAGATTCTCGGAATCGAACTGACTGTGCGCGGCGGAAGAAGGATCGTGTATGTGGATGTGCCAGCCAATGAGAAGGGACTTGCGATCGGCAGGGATGGTAGAAACATCGAGAAGATGCGGATGCTTGCACACAGGCATCACAACATCGATGATGTGATTATCAGATAAGATTTAAGTTTTGAAGGATCAAAGGATGGATACATGAGTAAAGGAAAATATGCAGCCCGCAAACTGCAAAAAGACCGAAAGAAAGCCAGATGGAGCGATCGTAATTATAGCAGCCGCGCTCTCCGCCTGGATATCAAGGCAGATCCGCTCAGCGGCGCACCGCAGGGGCGTGGAATCGTGCTTCAGAAGGTTGGAATTGAAGCAAAGCAGCCAAACTCTGCGATACGCAAATGCGTTCGGATACAACTGATCAAGAATGGGAAGCAGGTTACTGCGTTCTGCCCCGGTGACGGTGCGATCAACTTCATCGATGAACACGACGAAGTGACGATCGAGCGTATCGGCGGAATGATGTGTGGCTCAATGGGCGACCTGCCTGGTGTCCGGTTCAGGGTAATCGCGGTAAACGATGTACCACTTCATGAGATGGTGATCGGACGCAGGGAGAAGCCAATCAGGTGATACTATGGATATGTTGGCATTTGGTAAATGGGATATCTCCGAGGTCGAAGTCAAGGATATGGGCATCAGAAAGTATGTTAATATCAGTCCGAGAATCGTACTGCACACCGGCGGCAAACATGCCAGCCAGCAGTTCAATAAATCCAATGTCTCGATCATTGAACGCCTGATCAATAAGATCATGCGAAAGGAGGCAAATACCGGCAAAAAACAGCGTGCTTACAGAATCGTGATGTCTGCATTCGATATCATACATGAAAAGACGAAACAGAACCCTGTTCAGGTTCTTGCCGATGCTGTTGCCAATGCAGGACCAAGAGAGGAGGTTGTCCGTCTCAAATACGGTGGAATCGCTGTGCCAAAGGCTGTTGATACATCTTCCCAGCGCAGGGTGGATATTGCTCTGCGGTTCATCGCTGAAGGAGCACGACGTTCGGCATTCAAGAGCAAGCGATCCATCGAACGCTGTCTTGCTGATGAACTGATGGCTGCTGCATCGTATGATGTCAGATGCTATTCGATCAATCAGAAGCAGGGTCTCGAGCGGGTTGCAAAGTCTGCGCGGTAAAATCAAACCAGAAGCTGCTCTTTGACCGCCTCTATCTCCTCACAACTCAGATCCCTCGGAAAGTTGAATATCTCTGAGTGCGTCTCTGTGGCATACGGACGGTTGCAGTCCGGACACCCTGTTGTCCGAAAAGCAACCCCATTCTCGATCAGACGCAGCATCTCAGCGTCCGGTATTCCAAAGTCTACCACGCTCCCGTCCTCGAAGGTCATATCTCCAACGGATGCGATGCCCTCACGGATCAGGTATGCGCCAAACTGTACTGCACGGTAGTGCCCGATACTGAGATTCGTGTGCAGCCAGCGGGTCCCTGGCAGATGTGTGTATGCAAAGAGGGCAGCGTAGACGCCATCTGCATGCAGTTTGTCTATCAGTCTGAGCGCGTCCTCGCAACTCTCCCCCATACCGAGGATCAGATGCGTGCCGACAGAACCTCTGCCAAAGATGCGAACAGCACGCCTGATTCCATCGAGATGCGTCCCCCATTCGTAGATACTGCCTGCTTTTCTCCCTTTGATCCTGCTGAACAGTTCACTGGTGCAAGCATCAAGCGGGATCACCAGTTTATCGACGCCAAGCTCCTTTAGAAGAACGTACTGTTCGTTGCTTAACGGAAAGACCGAGACCGAGATTGGAATCTGGCTTACGTCCCTGATGCACCGGATAAGGTCTACGGTATCCTGCCACATCTCCGGATACATCACAGTCTGGATACAGGCACGCCTGAGATAATCACGCTCAAACGCAATCGCGAGTCTTCGCACAGTTTCACCGAGATCAGATGGTATGTACTGCCCGCGTGCGATCTGCAACAGGTCGCCATCAGCACCTCTTGCCTGCGAGCAGAAGCGGCAGTTTGCCTGACAGCGCCTGTCTGTGTATATCTGCAGATACGCTGTTGTAGGCGGCGCGTCCATCAGCACGAGTTCCATTCCGAGTACCCCGAGTGTGCCGATGGATGCGCGGACGGTTCTGTTGTGCGGTGTGGTTTTCATGATGGTCACAGGATTTTTTGGTCGAAGGAAAATTGATTGTTGAGTGTTGTAAAGGTGTCTTT
>PIXW01000256.1 GCA_003601535.1 ANME-2 cluster archaeon | reverse complement strand
CCCTCTTTTGCATTCGATGCCGCTAACTTCCCAGCACAGGTTCTATGTGCCGCCACATCCTTGATACACCCAAATGCCACTCACAGTTCAACCGATTCCGAATGAACCAGCGCTTGTCGTTCACAACACCATCGATACGCTCGTCATAGCAGACCTGCATATCGGAATCGAGCGGGAACTGTATCGGCGCGGGATCAGCATACCATCGCGGACCAAGAAGATACTTGATAGAATATTGAAATTGATATCCGATCATTCGCCAGATCGAATCGTGCTGGTTGGAGATGTCAAACACAATATTCCGTACATATCATGGCAGGAGCAGCGTGAACTTCCGGCGCTTCTTGCAGCCATATCCAGTCATGCACCAGTGGATATCGCTCCCGGCAACCATGACGGTGGCATCGATAAATATACAGGAGAAGAGGTCACGCTGCACGCATCCGGAGGTTTCGTACTGGACGGTGTCGGATATGTGCATGGGCATGCATGGGCACTTCCGGATGTGTTGAATGCGAAATACATGATTATGGCGCACAACCACCCACACATCCGGTTCATCGACGATCTCGGATGCCAGAGCTCAGAGTCCGCGTGGATCAGAACCACGCTCCGCAGGAATGATCCGGCGTTTACGAATTGTTATCGTAATCATGGTTCTGCTGATCCGCAGGTGATCCTCATGCCGGCGTTCAATGATCTGTGCGGCGGCGTGCCATTCAATGCTTTAGATCCGGATCTGCTTGGTCCGATTGCTGTGCACGCGCTGGAGATCGATGATGCGCATGCATATCTGCTCGATGGCACGAATCTCGGGAGGATAGGGGATATGGTTCAGAACCACGAGTCTGCGCAGACTGTGTGATCTTATGAGAGATCACTTTCACCGCGCGCCTGGAGAAGGATTAAATCTATAGAGCCACAGAATTCGGCGGTCAACTTATCTGGTGCTGACGTTGTTTTGAAACTGTTGTTGATTCAAGCCTCGTGTACGCCGCCTCAGGTTTGAAGATTTGGGAAAAACAGAGTTTTGGTCTAACATCAAACAATTCGACAGCCCCAAACAGACGCAAAGATCAAAACCCGATCGCACCCTCCAGCGCTTCCATGTCCACATACTCAGTTAACAGTTCCTCGATCCTGCTCATCTTCTCCTTACCGAGTATTCGAGCCCTGCCCATGATGGTTTCCATGTTTTCCACAGTGCTCATAGTATCCTCTGACACAACCATCACAGGAACGCCATGTTCTTCTGCAGCTCCAAGCATTGCGGAACTCGGGTATAGATTTCCTGTGAGTATGATGCATTTTGTGCCTGCCTCAAGCGCTGCCAGCTGGATATCTGCGCGATCGCCTCCGGTAATCAGTGCAAAGTTTCTTGCCCGTCTGAAATACCTGAGCGCAGTAATCGCTTCCATCGCACCAACAAAGAAATGTTCCACAAGAACATCGCGCATATCCTCCCTGATCAGCATCTTACCTCCGAGAGCATCGGCAATATCTCCGATGGATACGGATTTTAACACAGGATCTCTCGGTATTATTCCAAAGACTGTTATTCCTCGCTTCTCGAGAAACGGAAGAGCGAGATCTGCCGCCTTTTTCTGATCTACCACCTCATTCAGTATGACTCCAGCCAGCAATTCCGGATCACTGATCATCCTCTGGTCGTTTAAGATGTTATCGATCTCCTGCACCCCCTGGTATCTACTGACGAGAAGGATTCTTGTTTGCAGAAGATTTGCCAGCTCTATATCCGACATACCATACATGATCCCGCCGGCAAGGTCTTCATTGCCCTCGATTATCATCACATCCTTACCCTCTGACAGTTTCCGGTATGCATCTATGATGTCATCTTTCACGTCCACACCTTCTGTGAGCGCACGGCGATAAAAATCGTCCGTGAGCATTACCGGAGTTACGGTCTCAGGAGGGTCTGTTAGTCCGAGAGCAATGCTAATATTTCTTGCATCATCATCCACCAGTCTACTGCCGATCTCTCGAAACTGGTTTCCAAATGGCTTCATATATCCGATCTTCAGTCCTTTTTTCCTGAGTATCCTTCCGATACCCACGCAGATCGCGCTTTTTCCTGAATATCCCTCGCATGATCCTATCAATATGGATTTCATATTTATTCCTCCAGTGTAAGTCTTATATCGACCGCAGCGCATCCTTTTTTGAAGACGAGCAGTGGATTGATATCGATCTCTGTTATTTCCGGAAAATCGGTACAGAACTTTGAAAAACGAAGTAGTGTTTCCTTTATCGCACCGATATCTGATGGCTCTTCCCCTCGAATTCCAAGAAGCATCGGGTATGCTCTGATCTCCTTTATCATATCATCCGCATCCTTCTCGGTGATCGGGGCGATCCTGAATGCCACATCCTTCAGTACCTCCACTGATATGCCGCCTAACCCAAACATGAGCACAGGTCCGAACTGAGGATCCCTGTTCATGCCGAGAATGACCTCCCTGCCACCTTCAAGCATCTTCTGGATGAGTACACCTTTGATCCGTGCATCCGGCACATACCTGTGTATTCGATGCATCATGCTGTCGTAAACGATACGAACCTCGTCTGCATCGTTGATGCCGGTTCTAACCCCGCCAACATCGGTCTTATGCGATATCTCTGACGACATTATCTTCATGACCACAGGATATCCAATGCTGTCTGCTGCAGCAACTGCCTCCTCTCTGGTGATGGCTATTGCCGAATCCGCTACGGAAATTCCGTATTTTTCCAGCGCGGACAGACATTCGACTCCGGGTCTTCGATCCCCGCGTTCTTTTGCCTCATTTAGAACATCCTTCACGAATTGCCGGTCAACATCAAAATCAGGAGGATTGGCACACGTTCTTGCAGCGATGCCGGCGTATCTAATCATCATACACATCGCTCTTGCTGCTCTTTCCGGAAACTCATAGTTTGGGATCCGGTTCATGGAGAGTATCCTTCCGCCTTCCTGCGTCAGTTCTCCACCCATCAGCGATACGAGAATCGGCTTGGACGATGCAGAGGTATGGCTCACTTCCACGATGATCTCTGCGATACGTTTCATATCGGTCATCGCCTGTGGAGATGCAAGAACGATGATCCCGCTGACATTGTCATCGTTGATGACCGCTTCAATGGCAGATTTGTATCGATCAGGGCGTGCATCACCGAGCACATCCACAGGGTTGTAGATGTTCGCTGCAGCAGGAAGCGAGGATCTGAGCGCCTCGATCGTTCTCTGTTCGAATGATGTGATCGTGACGCCAAGCGATTCGCAGGTATCAGCAGCGAGTACGCCAGGTCCGCCTGCGTTGGTTATGATTGCAACGCCACTACCTGAGGGTACCTTCTGATACGAGAAAGCAAGCGCATAGTCAAACATCTCTTCGACTGATTCCGCTCTGATCACACCGGATTGATTGAATGCGGCATCGTAGGCGGCATCAGAACCTGCGAGTGTTCCTGTATGCGATGACACCGCTCTCGCACCTGACCTGGTCCTGCCTGCCTTAACAACAATGATCGGTTTTTGGTATGTAGCGCTTCCAGCGATCTCCATAAATTTCCTTCCATATTTAATACCTTCTAAATATAATAATATCACGTTTGTTCCTTCATCCGCTGTCAGCGCCGTTATAATATCGTTCTCGTTGATGTCAGCCTTGTTGCCGAGACTGATGAACGTTGAAAACCCGATCCCCCTGCTCGTTGACCAGTCGAGGATGGCTGTGCATAGCGCCCCGCTCTGTGATGCAAGTCCGATGTTCCCTTCAATCGCCATTCCGGAAGCAAAAGAGGCATTGAGACTGGAACGGGTATCAATGAACCCGAGACTGTTTGGTCCAAGTGCACGCATACCATATCTTCGTATGATGTCAACGCATCTGGTCTCCAGTTCTACAGCTCCTGCCTCCCTGAAACCAGCCGATATAATCACCACATTCGTTATTCCTTTCGTTCCACACTCCTCGAGCACATCCGGCACAATTTTGGCAGGCACAACGATTATAGCGAGATCAACAGGTGGAGTGCTGCTGATATCAGGATAGCATCTCATCCCATCAATCTCATCGGCACCAGGGTTTACCGGATAGATCGCTCCTCTGAACCGCTCTCTGACATTCTCAAGTACTACCCGCCCTACCTTTCCCTTCTCACGGGATGCTCCGATGACCGCCACCGAACCCGGATTGAAGAATCTTTCAAGCATCATCCTATATATCGCAGATCCTCATTGGCACTGCTCATCGACTCATACATCTGCTGCATCTCCTGTAGCTTTGCAACGACCTTCTCCATCTCTGCGGCATGTTCCTCGAGCGCCTGCATATCCACCTCGATACCAAGTGCCTGACTGAGCACCCCGAGCACAGCCTGTGCACTCTTCGGATCAACGATATATCCGGAGGTGATACCCATCAGACATGCTGCATCGATCTTTCTTACCATGCTCATCGGAAGCATCAGCCCTGAAATACCGATTATTCCGCCCCATGGTTCGTTCTCCTGAAATTCAACGCCATAGCCTGACAGTTCCTCGATCATCTCAGGATTGTTGACAGCGCCGATAACAGTGCCTGTGTCTTCCAGCTGACCGGTCGCATATCCGCCGAGCGTATAGATTCTGGAGACACCGAATTGTTCCGCGATATCGAGAAACGTGCTACAGAGAATGTAATGCCCCTCATTTGTCATACTCTGGTGATCTCCCACCAGAATCAGCAGATCGTTTCCATTCTCTAATTTGCATGCATATATCTCATTCCGATCCAACCTGACAGTACAATCATCAACTACTATCGCCTGCGGGGGCAGATGAGAAGAATAGATATCAATGATCCTGGTTGCTTGAAATACATCGATCAGGTGATCTGCAACCAGTTTACCGACATGCCCGACGCCAGGCAGTCCCTCGATCATGATTGGGGAATGCAGCTCGACATCCTGCAAAACATGGATGGTAACGTCATCCGTGTATGTCGGTATCTCGCTCTCGTTTAATGTTTTGATGGTAGCCATTATTGATCAATCCGATTCGATTCTCGGTGCAAGAACATACTTGACCTTGCACTCACCACCAGCAAGTTCAAACTGGATAATTGTTGGAAGATCACGTCCCAGATGGATGGTAATCTCGCCTGCGCCGCCAACCCCCTTGCTGATATCAGAGAGATAATCCAGTGAATATAGCGACCTGACCTCAGCAGGAGTGATACTGATCAGATCCGAACCGGTGAGATCGAGCCTGACATGATCGGTATCTCCTACTGCCTCCATAAAGAATACGCCATCGTGCACGCCCACGCTCATGTGGTCGCTCACCATCTCAGCCGCTTTGATCATACGCTTGAAGACGCCTCCTGAAACCGTGACCTCAGCAGGAAGATCGAGCGCAGGCACCACCGGCGCCTTCCGCATCGTTGATGGATCCAGGAGGGATAAGGTGTATGAAAAACCGCCCATACTGATATTGAGTTTATGTGTGTCCGGATCCAGTTCCAGTTCGATCTCGCTGCTTTTGTCTGCCATGCCAAGAATCTCGACAAATCTCCCCAGATCGATGCCGATTTCACCTTCTGTTCCTTCCAGAAGCATAAACGCATCTCTGGATAATTCGAGCGAGACCATCGCTGCATTTGCAGGATCAACCGCCCGGGCTGAAATCCCGTCCGGCGCAATCTCGAATCGCGCCTCGTCAACGACTGCTGACATTGCTTTGATCGCATCCTGTAGTATTTCTGCGCTGATGATTGCCTTGAACATATCATTTTCCTCCAATAATATATCCAAATTGTATTACATGTATTATTAACCCTTGTGAGACATGTGTCAGTCAATAGGTGCTTGAGACAAGTATTAAGTGTAACGCCAGATACTTTATTTACATCGATTGCTCAAAGAGGAACAATATGACAGATATCGAAGAGACACCAGAGATAAGACATCTCGTACGTATCGCAAATACCGATCTGGATGGACACAAATCAGTGCAGTACGCGCTCACCGGATTGAAAGGTATCGGTATACGAACAGCGAAGATTCTTGCAGATAGTGCGAGAGTGGATCCGACCGCGACCATAGGCTCACTTGAGGATGTGAAGATTGAAAAACTCAAGCAGGCAATCGAGAAGTTTAACAATATAATTCCGAGCTGGATGCTAAATCGAAGGCGGGATCTCATAACCGGGGAAGATAAACACATCATCGGGGTGGATCTGGTCTTAGCAGTGGATGAGGATATCAATATCATGAAGAAGACACGTAGTTATACAGGAATCCGGCATGAGCGAGGTCTCAGAGTTCGCGGGCAGCGGACCCGGTCTACAGGAAGAACAGGTGCCACGGTTGGCGTCAGCAGAAAACGTGTAAAGCAATAGGTGAGTCGATGGGACATCCACGTAAATATCATAAATCATACAGCACGCCAAGACATCCGTGGCAGACCGAGAAGCTTGCATTCGAGAGCGAACTGATCAAGACATACGGACTGCGAAATAAAAGAGAAGTCTGGACTGCTGAAAACATTCTCCGCAAGTATCGGCGCGCTGCACGCAGATTGCTCGCTGAATCCGCCGCGAAAGGAGAGCTTGTCGGACATGCGAAGAATGAGGCTGACCAGATCATTGCACGGTTGCATCGTTTTGGAGTCCTGCAGAGTGACGCAAATCTGGACGATATCCTGATGCTTGAAATCGGAAATATTCTCGAACGGCGTCTTCAGACTCAGGTGTACAGGCAGGGGCTTGCACACAGTATGCGGCAGGCGCGGCAGTTCATCACACACGGACATATCATGGTGTCAGGTCGCAAAATAACCATACCAGGTTATACCGTTTCAAGAGAGGAAGAGATGCTGATCGATTATTATAAGAATTCCCCACTTGTGCAGGAGTCGCATCCTGAGCGACCGACTCGCGTCAAGGCAGGGGAGAGTATACTGGACAGGGAGGCATAATAGATGGCAGAGCAGAAATGGGCGGTTGCGCATATCCACTCCTCCTTCAATAACACGATCATCACGGTTACCGATCTGACAGGCGCGGAAACAGTTGCAAAGTCATCGGGTGGCATGGCTACAAAGGTGGCACGGGATGAAGGATCCCCCTATACCGCAATGCAGATCGTTTCTCAGATTGTGGAACAGTTGAGAGACAAGGGTTTCACAGGCGTACATATCAAGATCAGAGCGCCGGGCGGCAATAAACAGCGAAGTCCCGGACCGGGCGCACAGGCTGCTGTGCGTGCTTTCGCGAGAGCTGGCATGCGCATCGGAAGAATTGAGGATGTGACACCGCTGCCGCATGATGGCACCATGGCAAAGGGCGGACGCAGAGGCAGAAGGATCTGACGAATCCTTCGAGAATATGAGCGCTGACTGTGATAGGCGAGGTGTACTATACTCCACGGTTTCAGAGATAAAGCCGAGAGCTTGGATTATAAAAGCTTACGATCGTCAGTTACATCTATGCAACCGTATATCCTGATCTCATCTTCAAGCGAAAGGGTGCTGGAGAACATGCGCATGAGAGCCTTCAAAGTGTTCATTGAGACCGGCAGCACTGTTTTGCAATCCATGATTTGAGCGCGCGGTTAAAATCCTCTGCATCCACATAGATTCTGCCGCAAACAGGGCACTGTGATCCCTTTACAGTACTGCCGTATCGATTCAGGGTCGTTGGCACTGTGAGTGTACCGCATTCACATCGTATAGTTTTTATTTTGGACATGGTAATCATTTACGCTGTAGTGTACGGTCCCGGGACGAAATTCACGCGTGTACCGGGCAAGATTCATACCATCCAGCTGGTAAAAATCCAACCTGATGAAGGGTTAGCCACCACCTGAGGGGCATTTATAACAGTATAATCAGTATATTCATAAAAACCATGACCCTCATCGACAAAGAAGCCAGATACATCCAGCCCACATACACGCGCCAGCCCATCACCCTCACCCGCAGCAGCGGCACCCGGGTCTGGGACGCGGACGGAAACGAGTACATCGACTGCCTCGCAGGAATCGCTGTCAATGTCTGCGGTCATCGCCCCCACGTTGACAATCACAAGAAGTGATGATGTTTATGGTTCAAACACCTTTTAATAAAGCAATGAGCGAACTACTTCAGGGAGAACATAGAGCAAGATGGGTTACCATCTCAAGCGATGAATATGAGAGTATGAAATCAACCATCGAAGTGCTCTCTGACAACGAACTTCTAAAACAGATCCATGAGAGCAGAGAAGATTACCGTCTTGGCAGATTCAAAAAGTTGTCCGAACTGAT
>PIXW01000255.1 GCA_003601535.1 ANME-2 cluster archaeon | reverse complement strand
CGATGAATCTACGATGTATGCTGGCATCATGCAACCGGTTATGTATCCTGAATCATCAATAATCTAATGCCGTGCCCGCGCCAGGATTACACAAGCATCTCCTGACCTGGTACGAAAGACACTCACACTTTGATAGAGTGAATTCCATAGACAGGATTCATATTTCGCAATGATCCGCTTTCTGGGTCCGATTCCACGAAGGTTGCCAGCCCAAATATTTACATCATCCGAACACATACAAGAATAACATGGATATCGTATTCGATGACATCGGAAGTTATCCGCTTCCACGAGGGGAGGAAAGCCGTGTGCAGCAGGCATTCGCAGACAAGCGGTATGGTGATATTACAGAGATTATCTGCGATGCCATGCGCCAGAAGATCGCTGCTGGCGTTGATGCCCCTACATATCCCCAGTTTCAGGATATGAACCAGCAGTTCTTGCGGATTATCAACGATCCAGCATGTGATGAGGCGCCTTTTCTTGTAAACGATACCTGCGCAGAGATCATCGAACTGCATGCCATCGAACCTGTTGCCAGAGAATATTTCGAGGAGAAGGGAGAGCGATTGAGGATCAGGGTATGCGTTACAGGCGCAATCGAACTCTACCTGAACCAGTTTGGCAGCACCGCGTACACGGATATACTGGAACTCTTCGCACGAAGCATCGATCGGTTTGTAAAAAATGCGCTGGACATGAGATCATCGTTTGAGGTATCCGTGATCAGTATCGATGAGCCGAGCATTGGAGTCAATCCTGATATCATGTTTGATGATGATGAGATCGTTCACGCGCTCAACCGTTCAGCGAAATCGTCTCGCGTCGATACCGAGATACACCTGCATTCGCCAATTCATTACACCATCGCATGTGAGTCTGATTCGATCAATGTAGTCGGCGTAGAATCCGCAGCAAATCCTGATTATCTCGAACTGATCGATAAGAATGATCTGAAACAGTACGACACATTTCTGCGGGTAGGTGTGGCAAGAACCGATATCTTCGGCATGACCGCTGAATTGAATGAGAGATACGGGACCAATGTCTGGAAGGATACGTCCCGGCTGAGCGAGATCGTAACCGCAATGGAGACCCCGGATACGATCGCAAAGCGGCTTGAAGATGCTTATGGACGGTTTGGAGATTTGATACGCTATGCCGGACCTGATTGCGGGCTCGGAGCATGGCAGTATCAGGATCTTGCATACCAGCTCCTCGCAAACACTGGCAGAGCCATCTCTATGTTCAGAAGGGGTGTATCATGATGGAACGTGTCCCCACCGGTATCCCTGGTCTCGATGAACTGACAGGAGGTGGATTCATCAGTGGGGACGTTATCCTGATCACAGGCAGCCCTGGTTGTGGAAAAACAACGTTTGGACTCCAGTACCTGTATCGAGGCGCTGTTGATTATAAGGAGAACGGAGTATTTGTCACGCTCGAGGAAAGCCCGGCGCGTGTGATCCGGAACACCTGGCAGTTCGGATGGGACATCGAGCGGCTGGTCAAGGAGGACAGGATGCGAATCATTCGCGCAGATCCGATTGCTTATTCGCGTTGTATTCCTGATCGGAGCAAGAACAAGACCCCCCCGCACATCGATCTGGGATCGGTTATGACCGAAACCCTCAACAAGCAGATCGAACATCATGTGAATGAAATTGGTGCAAAACGCATATTCATCGACTCGATAACATCTCTTAAAATCTCAGAGAATGAATTTCAGGTCAGATCTGTCATACTCGAACTCATCAAGAATCTTGAAAACCTCGAATGCACAACGATTCTTGCAAGCGAGATCACCCCGGGTGCATCATCCCGTGAAACGTTCAATGTGGAGGAGTATCTGTCAGAGGTTGTCATCCGCATGCATACATTTCGATCAAATGGAAATCGGGTGAAGGCGATCGAGATTCTGAAGATGCGCGGAACAAAGCATGATGAAATGATGCGACCGTACGCGATTATTAATTCCGGGTTGGTCGTCTATCCGAGAGAGACCGTCATCGATGGCAGGATCTCCGGCACGACTGTACTGTTGTGAATCTTCCTGGATCGCTTTTTTCCATCGATCGAACCGAAGGGTTCTGATACATAGCTGCTGGACGACACGTATCAATCTATAAAATTACATCAGAATCTTCCATGCCAGAATGATCAGGAGGAATATTCCGGCGAACGCAGGTTTGCTCCATGCAAGCACCTTCTTGCCATCCAGAACACTGAATGGGAGCATGTTGAACGCTGCAAGCCAGAGATTGATCTGAATGCCGAGCGAGATTGTGAGCCACCCGTACGCTCCGAGCCCCCCAACAAATTCGCGGTCCATTGCAATCATCCAGAAAATCAGTGCCAGCAGGACGTTCATGAGCGGACCTGCGGCAGCGATACGACCGTTCTGCTCACTGGAGATATATGATCCGGATATGTACACGGCGCCAGGGGCTGCAAATACCCAGCCAGCCAGATACGCCACCCCGACCGCAAACATGAGCAGCGTGGGGCTCATACGAAACTCTGCCCAGAGTCCGTATTGCTGTGCGACGACCTTGTGGGCGAGTTCGTGCAGCAGAAATCCGATCCCGACCGTAAAGAGTGATACGATGAAATAGCGGATCACGATTTCACTGAAAGGATTGAATCTACCACTACCAGATAGCACAAACGCGAACGCAGTCGATATCGCAATCCATGCGATGAACAGATGCTGCAGTTCGATATCACTGATTCGGATGCGGACTTTCTGTTTTGGTGGTGGTGTTCCGATGGTGTATATTCTTGAATCCATTTCTGGCATATTATTTTATAGTTGATCCTGATACTTCAATGGTTTGTTCTTCTGTGGGGTGATTGTTTTCAGGTATACACCATGCGATAAACGCGTGCTAAAAAAGAAAATAGTGAAGGGATTTCTCCCTTCCCATCAGTTCACCACCGCTTCTGCCGCACCATCACATAAGCGATTGCGAAGACCGATGTGAAGCCTGAGTAGTCCTTTCTTCTACTTCTCCGGCGCATCTTCTCCAGCCGATGCAGTTTTTTCTGGAGTTGCTGCCCACTGCATGGGTTCCGGAACCAGCGGTAGTCTCATTGTCAGCATACAGTGATGCAGTAGCATTTCCCATGGCTGTTATATTGACAGTCCCTGACACATTGATATCGAAGTCACCGGTCATGTTTGCATCGTCAGACTCAAGTGTAAACTCGGTTCCATCATCCAAATTCTGTGTCCATAGCAGTATCATTCACAAAGTCAAGCTACAACCAGTTGAATTGCCACGAGAACTGGCAGCATCATCGAGATTGTTTCACTCCCTGTCATCAGTCCTCTTCACAGTACATCTATTATTTTGACACAAACGATCGCTGCAAATGTAAAGAGAAGAGGTGCGATTACTAACATGCTATTTCTTCCCAGTTTCTGCAATTTGTCACTATCGTGTGAATCTGAGAGTTCCTTGGCGATAAGGAGGATAATCAATAGCACCGTCCCCATCGCGCCAAGTGCGGTTGCAGCAGTTGCTGCAATAGTTGTTGTTGTAGTTATTGTTGTTATCATATACTGACTCCCCAGTCCGATGATATTAGATGACATTTTGACAGTTATGGTATAAATAGTTTGTGATCTAGTATTATACACAATGTCGCGAAAGAATACGACAGTTGGTACCGGGGTTATGATATATCTGTGTTTGCTGTCGGTTGCAGAGTTTGTAACCACACACAATTTAAGAGCAGGGATGGCAATTCATGGAGGCATATTATTCGCTCTGTTATTGCATGGCGTGATGGTAGAGGATCAGTCAATTTCAAATATGTACACGTCGTTATCCATTGCCCCCCTTATCAGGATATTGTCTCTATCTATTCCACTCCTGCAGTTTGAAAATATGCTGTGGTTTGTGATCGTGGGTATTCCGCTTTTTATTGCAATCTTCACATGTATGCATATTCAGCATCTTGATAGAAGAAGTGTGGGTCTTGTGATGCCGTCGCGCAAGGATGTTTCACTTACATGCGGAATCATAGTGCTTGGAGTGCTGCTCGGATGGATGGAATACCAGATACTTAAACCCGGGTTGATGATTGCCGCGAGCGCATCATGGATTACGCCAATCCTCATTCTTCTGGTCTGTACAGGTTTTCTCGAGGAACTCTTGTTTCGAGGACTCTTACAGCACACGTTCACAGAGACGATGGGCGTGCGCGGAATTTATGTGGTATCTATTATCTTTGGCATTTTCCACATTGGAAATTCGATATACGACTGTTTTTTCGCAGCAATGGTCGGATTTATCTATGCATCTGTTGTACAAAGAACAGGATCTATTTATGGCGTATCAATATCGCATGGAACCATTAACATCATGCTTTTTTTGGTTATACCGTATCTCGCGCTATCTTCATAAGTGATCAGGTGCTGGATCGGTATGCCTGAATCGTTTGGTCGCGGTCTTGCAGCGGTTGCAGCACAGCGCTGTGAGCCTCATGTGTAATCGCTGCACAACGCCTCAAGAATGGGACAGAAGAGATCATAAGGACGCTCGATGAAACAACTGCAAAAAGAATATATAGGAATAACGACTATTGAACGTGAAAACGAAGGAGGTACGATTTAATGGCAGAATATAGATGCAAAAATTGTGGGTACGTTACCGTTGCCGGTGAGGCGCCAGAAGAGTGCCCAGTCTGCAAACACAAGAATTCATTCGAGAAGATCAGTGAGTGATGCATATCACCAGTGTGACACGCAAGGCAACAGTCCCTTGTCTCTTCTTCGAAAAAAAACAGAAGATTAAGCTGAATCCGATGTTCGCCCATCTTCAAGAACTATTATAACAAATACACGCTCTGTTACCCATAATGGCACAGGTTAGAAACCGGACTGCAACGATCATCATCCTGTTAGCAGTCACACTCCTCCTATCCATATCCAGAATAGCCAACCTTGTAACCGATTACTGGTGGTTCGAGGCTCTTGGTTTCTCCCGGATATTTATAATCAGCCTGAAGGCAAAATTCCTCCTCTTTTTGCTTTCAACGTCAGTATTCTTCGCATTTGTGATGATCAATCTCTGGATCTCTTCAAAGGCGAACGAGTCCAAAGCCCCGTTCAGCTGGAAGTTCACGATTTCTCTGGCACTGGCATTCCTTGTGGGGCTTGCAAGCTATCAGAAGTGGTTTATTCTGCTCCAGTACCTGAATCAGGTGCCTTTCAACCTGCAGGATCCGATCTTTTCAAGAGACGTTGCGTTCTACATCTTCTCACTGCCGCTCTTTCTCGCCATCAAAAACTTTCTGCTCTTCTGCGTGGCAGCAGCGATCGTACTGGTGCTTCTCGATTACATGCAGTCGTTTCTGGGACGTCTTCTTAAACAGCCGCAGGTGATCGCGCCAGACGGCACATCGTATGGTATCAACGTTAAGAGTGCGCTCTCGAATCTGAAAGGCAGAGCAAGGGTACACATAGCGATTCTCGGATCGCTCTTCTTTGCAATTCTTGCGGTGGGTCACTATCTTGCCGGGTTCTCGATTATGTACTCTGATAAAGGGATCGTTGTCGGGGCTGGCTACACCGATGTCATGATATTTCTCCCGATACTCAGGATACTGATGATTCTGGCGGCAGCAATTGCCGTATTGTGCTGCATCTGGATATTTGTAACCAAAAAAACGAAAAGCCTCGAAAAAAATCACATACTGCTATCCATAATTATTATTTACCTGTTAGCCGTCCTGATATTGCCAACAGTGATCCCTGCGATGGTTCAGACGTACAAGGTATCTCCAAGCGAGATGAATCTGGAGAAACCGTACATTGAGGATAATATCCGGTTCACAAGGATTGCTTACGGACTTTCGGACGTGGAAGAGAAGACATTCCCTGTTGAGATGAATTTAACCCCTGAAATCATAGCCAGCTCCTCAGAAACGATGGATAATGTCAGGATTCTTGACTGGAGACCGCTCACGCAGACATACAGGCAGACTCAGGAGATGAGACTGTACTATGACCTTTCAGGTATTGACATCGATAGGTATGAGATCAACGGGAAGTACACCGAGGTGATGATCGCTCCAAGAGAGATGAATCAGGCGCAGATATCAGAGAACGCAAAGACATGGGTAAATCTCCATCTCGTCTACACCCACGGTTTTGGTGTCGTGATGAGCCCTGTAAACAGCGTTACAAGAGAAGGGATGCCAAACTATCTCATAAAAGACATCCCACCGGTGTACACGGTCCCGGATGAAAATCTGAGAATCGATGTGCCGCAGTTGTACTATGGCGAAGAAGATAACGATTTCGTGCTGGTGAACACCCGCACACCGGAGTTTGATTATCCGAAAGGCGATACCAATGCGTATATCAACTACGATGGGCGCGGAGGGGTGCAGCTGGACTCGTTTGCAAAGAAACTCGCAATGGCGGTACGCTTTTCCGACATCAAGATCCTGCTCTCCTCAGACGTAACTCCTGAGAGCAGGATCATGTTTGACAGGAGTATCCGTGAGCGGATCAAAACGATCACGCCGTTTCTCCTGCTCGACAGAGACCCGTATCTCATAATCGACGAGGGCAGGTTGTTCTGGATACAGGACGCATACACGGTCTCAGACAGATTCCCGTACGGAGAGAAGGTCGGCTCTATCAATTACATGCGAAACTCTGTAAAGATCGTTGTTGATGCCTATAACGGGAGTGTGACATACTACATCACCGATACTACTGACCCGGTGATCTCCACGTACGCGAGGATGTTTCCAGAACAGTTCAAATCCTTTGATCTGATGCCGCATGGAATAAAAGAACACATCAGATATCCTGAAGACCTCTTCAAGGTCCAGTCCGCAATCTACAGCACGTACCACATGAACGACGCAACGGTCTTCTACAACAAGGAGGATGCGTGGCAGATTCCAAATGAGGTGTACGGGACAGGACAGCAGATACAGGTAGAGCCGTATTACATCATAATGAAGCTTCCTGGCGAAGAGAAAGGAGAGTTCGTCCTGATGAGTTCATTTACACCTATAAAGAAGGACAACATGGTTGCATGGCTCGCTGCTCGTTCGGATGGGGAGACTTACGGAAAACTGCTGCTCTACAAGTTCCCCAAGGAGAAACTGGTCTACGGTCCGCTGCAGATCGAGGCGAAGTTCGATCAGGACTCAACGATATCAGAGCAGCTCACACTCTGGTCGCAGCAGGGATCCCGTGTTACGAGGGGTAATCTGCTGGTGATACCGCTCGCTGATTCGATCCTGTATATAGAACCGCTGTATATTCAGGCAGAGACCGGGCAGCTCCCTGAACTGAAGAGGGTGCTCGTATCAGACGGCAAACGGGTGGTGATGAAAGAGAACCTCAACAGCGCGCTTCTCGCGCTCTTCGGTGAGGTAGGGGTACGCCAACGCCAGATGCGGGCAGAAACAGAAAGGGAGGGGGAGAAGTCAACTGATGAGCTGATCTCCGAAGCACAGGAATATTATAATGCGATTCTCGATTCGATGGGCAAGAACTGGACTGCATTTGGAGAGAACTTTGATCGGCTGGGCGAGGTCTTAAGAGAACTCGGATGATTGATGGGCTCGCTGCGATTCGAACGCAGGATCCCCGCCATGTCAAGGCGATGTCATAACCGGCTAGACCACGAGCCCATGTTCATAATTCATTTCCATACGTGACGGATACCAATATAAACATTACGTGAACAGAACCAGACAATGGAATGCGAACTCAGGCAAAACATCGTCACAGCAGGAAGCGATGCGATCAGCGAACTGTACGATCGCAGTTTCTACGGGCGTATAAATGATGAAAAACTCGAACTATCATTGATTGAAGGAGCATATCTGCTTTACCGTAAAAAGATAGAGATCTTTTCAGAGGGAAAGGCTCTTGATTTTAAGACATTCTTCGAGATCGCATCCGGGCGCATTGCGGACTTTGAACTCGGATACGTCGTATTTAAGGATCTGCGCGAACGCGGATACTACACAAAGATGAGTCCGACCGGATTCAGGTTGTATCCAAGAGGCGGGTACCCTGGAAAGACTCCGGCTCATGCCTTTGTCTATCTAATCTCAGAGCGAGCACATCTACCGCTGCAGCATCTGGCTTTGGAACTGAAAAAAGCAGAAAATGCAAGAAAACGGTTGATACTCGCAATAGTTGATGAAGAAAGCGATATAACGTTTTATGAGTTGAAGAAAATAGTTATGTCAGGAGAGAATGTCAAACCGGAAGAGATTGAAACACCTGCGACCGCAGGTTTATTCAACGACCGGACAATCATCTGGGAGCCAGAGGTCTCTGATTTTCTCCACCAGAATTATTTCTTTGGGAGGAAACTCGATGAATCCCGTCTCCAACTCTCGCTTGTTGAGTCTGGCTACCTTCTCTCTAAGCAGTGGATCCGGATTGAGCATACGGATAACGAGATCGATGCGTTCAACAAATATGCGGAAGGAATCGAACCGGGATATATGCTGAAATATCTGGTGTACTCAGACCTTCGGGACAAAGGTCTCATCGTGAAGACCGGATTCAAGTTCGGAACCCATTTCCGGGTGTATAAAAAATTTGGGATCATCGCGCATTCTGAATATCTTGTGCACACCATCCCATCCGATCATGTATTTTCGCTGCCGGAACTCTCTCGCGCAGTGCGCATCGCAAACAGTGTGCATAAGCGGATGGTATTCAGCTATTCTGATGACGGAATCGAATATATCGAGATCGGATGGATCAGATTATGATTGATACGATCAGAAACAGGGCGATGGAATGCAGAGCGCGTGTTGGCGTCGGCATCGATACGATCAACGAGTTCATAGTCTCGGATATCAAGCGTGCGCACGCGTTTGCGGATGTTGTGTTGATTGGAGATGCTGAACAGATATCTGCGATCAGCACTGATCTCGCCATCATCCATTCGGATAAACCCGAAGAGGAGCTGGTGCGGCAACTAATCGACAAGAAAATCGATGCTGCCGTGCGCGGCACGCTCAGCGCCACAAAGACCCTCGGATATCTTAAAAGCGCACTCAGGATCACTGGGCTGCGCAGGCTTGCTCTACTCACAGCCGCGGATGGCACGCCATTCTTCCTTGCGCCTGTCGGAATCGACGAAGGCAGTTCGCCATCGGATAAGATCGATCTGGTCTGTGAAGGCGTATCATATATCGCAAGATTCGGCATAACAGCAAAGGTAGCGGTTCTTTCAGGCGGCAGATTCGAGGATGCCGGCAGAAGTGAGATCGTGGATCAGAGCCTTGCTGATGGCGAACTTGTCGCGGGCAGGCTCTGTTCACTCGGAATCGATGCAGAGCATTATGGAATTCTGATCGAGGATGCGATCAGGGATGCAAACTTCATCGTTGCGCCAGACGGGATCACAGGCAATCTGATCTTCCGCACGCTCACGTTTCTTGGTGGAGGAGATGGCTTTGGTGCGCCTGTGCTCATGGATCTGGTGTTTGTTGATACATCACGGGTGAAGACAAATCTTTCGAACGCGATCATGCTTGCAAGCGCGCTCGCATGGACTGCGGATCGATGATAGCATGTCGCAGCGATAAAACACGTTTTCTGATGCCATTTCTGCCTATTTTAAACAGAAACCCTTAACTAAAATCCCACACATCACCAATCGCTACAGAGGTAACAACCATGAAGAAAGCAGTAATCGAAACCAGAAGAGGCGAGATAGTCCTTGAACTCTTCGAAAAAGACGCACCGAACACCGTAGCGAACTTTGTGAAGCTGATCAACAAGGGTTTCTACAACGGACTCACGTTTCACCGTGTCATCCCGAACTTTATGATCCAGGGCGGCTGTCCGAGAGGCGACGGCACAGGCGGACCCGGATATACGATAAAGTGTGAGATAAACCCGCGAAAGCACACAAAAGGCGCGCTGTCGATGGCACATGCCGGAAAGGACACCGGAGGCAGCCAGTTCTTTATCACGCACTCGCCGCAGCCCCATCTCGACGGGGTGCACACCGTCTTCGGTCATGTGATCGAGGGCATGGATGTGGTGAACCAGATCAAGCAGGGCGATGTTATGGAGCGGGTCAGGGTAATTGAGGGGTGAGATGGTCTTGCGGTTTGTTTGCGGCTGATCATGTAATGCTGTTACGAGAGGTTGACAAATCTGAATAATAGCCGACGCGGCACAAAGACCAGTTCTTTTGGGATATCAGGGAGAATAAGCCACGATTCCACAGCATTCTACGCAGGCAAGCTGTACGAAGACCTTCCAAAGGAAGAGAAGGAGAGAACCCCCTGAAAAGAGAGAGCACAATCTCACGGGATGAATTTCTTGAGTTCACAAGGAGTATCTGGACGTGATTTCTGTTGTGGTTAAACCGATCCCGCACAAGTTGTAAGGGCCGCCGGATTTAACCACAGAGGAGGATATAGTGCTGTCACTGAAAGAATTAACAGCGCCGTTTCAGTGCCATGTTGTATGTGAACGTCTATGCTATGATATATATGGCATCGTAGCAGTATTGAAGGAAGAATATGTCATGGATCACCGAACACGACATCACCATAGAGACTGGAGAAGCGTTCTACAACCCGTATACAACCCCAGACCGCGATCTCACGATTGCGTCTCTTGCTGCGTTCAGCCACTCTATCGACAGACTCGAATCGTATCTTGACGCGTTCGCTGCAACCGGCATCCGGGGCTTACGTGCCGCATCAGAACTCGGACTCGATGTCACGCTCAATGACTGGAATCCGGATGCCGCTGATCTGATCAGACGAAACATCGCCTCAAACAATCTGCAATCACACTGCAAGGTTACAAACGAGAACGCAAACGTCCTGCTCCACCAGAAACGATTTGATGTCGTCGATCTCGACCCTTTCGGATCGCCTGCGCCGTATCTTGCTGCAGCATCACATTCAGCAAAAAAGATGCTCTGTATAACCGCAACCGATACTGCACCGCTCTGCGGGGCGCATTTGAATGCAGGAATTCGCAAATATTCTGCTCTACCGATGAATAACGAGTATCATGCTGAGATCGGAGTCAGGGTGCTGATGGGTGCGATCACAAGAGCGCTTGCGGTTACGGATAAGGCGGTGATCCCGCTCCTGGCTTATGCAAGGAGGCATTACGTCCGTGTGTATGCAAGAGTGCTGAAAAGAGTTTCTTCTGCCGATAAATCCATGAACAAACTTGGTTTCATCGCCCACTGCCCTCACTGTGGATTCAGAACATCGGTAACAGGTCTTGCACCGGTGATGTCGGACAGATGCCATATATGTGGGTCCCGGATACAGGCTATCGGTCCGCTGTGGCTCGGAAGGCTGCATGAACGCACGTTCTGCGAATCGGTCCTTTCCGAATTGATCGATCGAGAATCCGATAAACATACAATCAAACTCGTGGATACATGCAGAAACGAGATCGATATTCCGACATTCTATGATCAGCATCGAATCTGCCGCACACTCGGAATTCCGCCGGTGCGAATCGATGCACTCATCAGCAAACTTCAGGATGCCGGATTTGCGGCGTCCAGAACGCATTTCTCAGGGACATCGTTCAAGACCGATGCCGGCATTCGGGTGATTGCTGAGATGCTGTCAGGTGAGGTCATCTCAAGCGATGAATGATTTGGGGCGCAGGGGGTACAGCACGATCTCAGGCCATCAAACGAGATATCTTATTTCCAATGATTATGGTAGAAAATATAATTTCAATAATAAATTTTGTGGTGGTGAGGGGTGAACAGTTATAAATGTGTATCAGTCGATGAGTCATTTGATGGTTCATGTAGAGAAAGATGAAAAAGCCGCTCTGATATCCATCGGAGTGACCGCATTTCTGGTCGTCATAAAATACTCTGCCGGCACACTCTCAGGAAGTATCGCTCTCGTTGCTGACTCAATCCACTCTCTCACAGATGTGATAAGCTCCATCGGGGTCTTTATAGGTCTCAGGATTTCGGATCGCAAGCCCACGGAAGCGTTTCCTTATGGATTTTACAAGGCAGAGAATATCGTGAGCCTCTTCCTCGCCCTTACAATCCTCTATGCCGGATATGAGATCGTTCTCACATCAATAGGAACGGCTGGGGCGGTTATCCTGGAAAACGTCCCGTATGCAATATCTGTTGCACTAATATCGTTAGTATCCTCCTTACTTTTAGGGAATTATAAGCTGAAGGTCGGAAGAGAAGAAAATTCACCCAGTTTAATCGCCGATGGTAAGCATTCAATGTCAGATGCTCTCTCTTCTGCAGTCGTATTCGCTGGAATACTCGGAAACTACGCCGGCTTTTATTTTCTTGATCCGGCTGCCGGTATTCTGGTATCTCTCTTCATCTTCAGATCAGGATACGAAATATTAAAAGATTCGATAAAAGTTCTTCTGGATGCATCCATCAATTACGAGAGTCTCAACCAGATAAGAGAGATTACATCCGAAACTCATGGTGTCAGGAAGATACGCTCCTTAAAAGCGAGAAGTTCCGGAAAGTTCATATTTATAGAACTGGAGATAGAAACAAACCTGAGAGACCTTGAAAAGGCACATCAAATGAGCGGTAAGATTGAAAAGAAGATTAAATCAGCGATTAAAAATGTAGACAGGGTTCTGATACATATAGAGCCCGAGGAGAAGGATTTTACAAGGTACGCGGTCCCCTGCATCGAAAACAATGGTCTTATGTCCGGAGTCTCTGAGCACTTCGGGGAGGCAGAATATTTCTGCATATTTGATATGCATACAGAGAATGGCGATCT
>PIXW01000254.1 GCA_003601535.1 ANME-2 cluster archaeon | reverse complement strand
GTTCATGAGCGTGCTCTTGCCTGAGCCGGACGGTCCCATGATCGCAAGGAACTCGCCGCGCCGGATTGCGAGATCGATGCCGTGGAGTATCGGCACCTCCATCTTGCCGATGTAGTAGCTCTTTCTGACGTCACTGATCTCCACGGCAGGGGGTTCGTCCTGCCGCGGTTCGTTGTAGCTGTGATCGTTCATCCTGTTCACCTTCTTTTGTTCAGACTGGTCTTTTTATCGACTTATCTGATAATATGTGTGTAACTGATGATACTTAAATCTTTCGATTAATCGAAAGATCTTATGATTAATGTAAGGAACGATGCCCTGTTGCGTGACCGGAAACCTGCGCTGAAGGCAATGCGGGGCGAAACACTCTGTGTTCTGCGATGCGCCAGCATCAACACACTCAGGGAATACCTGTTTTACCCGAAACCAGCTTCAGAAACCCGACTAACTTTACAATCCCCTGTCCGATGCGTTTAAATAGCATGACAATCCACGATCGTTGTGGTGGCGAAATGAAATCTCTGGATAACCTAGTGATGCTACTGTTCCTATCAATCACCCTGATCTGCATGCCAGCGACCGCTACAGAGATGGTGGGTGCGGATCGGTATAATCTTGGCGAAGGAGAGGTTCTGGAAGATGATCTGATCGTTGCGGGCGGCACAATCATGATCGATGGCGATGTTTCCGGGGATCTGATAGCTGCTGGCGGGAGTATCGAAGTTGCTGGCAGGGTCGATGATGACGCATGGATCGCGGGCGGATCGTTGTTCATAGATGGTGAGGTAGGTGACGATCTCAGAGCGGCAGGTGGAGATATTCGTCTGCGCGGCTCGGTCGCTGATAATGCGATGATTGCGGGCGGCACAATCACAACAAGCAGTAAAAGTGATGTGGGTGGTGACCTCAATGCAGCAGGGGGTTCGATTGAAATCGCAGGACATGTCGGTGCAGACCTTTCATGCGATGGTGGGAGCGTTGTTGTATGTGGCACAGTCGATGGAAATGCCACCATCTCTGCCAACGATATTCGGATTCTCAAGTCTGCAAGGATCCAGGGAGATCTCGAATACACAAGCGATAAGGAGATCGAGATACCTGCAGGCACTGTGATGGGAGATGTGGTTTACAAGAGATCTGAAAAGAAAGTCGAAGACACCTACTCGAAGACAAGATCATCCATCATCTCATTCCTGAGTATTCTGTTAATAGGTCTCTTGATGGTCAGATTCACAGGGAACACAACCATCAGGGTATCTGATACTATCGCTACCCAAATCCTGAAGAGTCTTGGATCAGGGGTTCTGTTGTTGATCGCAATTCCATTGATAGCGATGATTCTGATGATAACCGTGATCGGTCTCCCGCTTGGACTAATTGTTTTGTTTACATATATTGTGATATTGTATATATCCAAGATATTTGTCGGACTGGCGATTGGCAGATCCATCGTAACGTATGTAAAAAAGGAGATTTCATCGCCATACTGGTATCTGGTTGTCGGATTGATTATCATCGTTTTTGCAACCAGGCTTCCGCTGGTAGGATTTTTGATCAGTCTGATCGTGATACTCACAGGACTCGGGGCGCTGTTTATGACGTGGAAATCCATGTCTGATGAATCGAAGGGTATATGAGCCCCACATAACACATGCGCCCACGCCTCTGGTGTAAGGACGTGCAACCGTTGCCCGTTGCGGGTTCACCGCCGATCTCTGACCCTCCGCCTTTGTGGTCATTCTCATACTCTCAACCTCACTCATGCCTCAAGGCATCCACAGGATTCATCTTCGCAGCCTTGTACGCTGGAAACACCCCTGCGATCAGACCGACCCCGACAGAGACACCGAATCCGACCAGGATCAGCGAGACCGGAAAGACGTTGGGAAGCCCGATCAGATCGGTTGCGCCGTAAGCTCCGACAACTCCAAGGAGCGAGCCAAGAATTCCGCCAAAGAGCCCGACTACCGCCGACTCCACGACAAAGAGCGAGAGAACATCTGTGCTCGTGAATCCAAGCGACTTCATAAGCCCGATCTCCTTTGTCCGTTCGGTAACTGTTACGAGCATGATGTTTGCAATCCCGATCGAGCCCACGACAAGCGAGATCAGCGCAACGGCTGTGAGGAGTGCGCCGATCGCGTCAGCCCATTTGCCTGTCATCTCCAGAAGTTCGATCTGCGTGGTTATCGTGTACGGTTTCGCATCATCATCGTCCATGTCACGTTTGGAGACCCCGAAGTTTCTGGCGAGCCGCTCATCCACCTCATCTGCGGTTTCTTCCACTGTGTCGAGGCTGGCTGCTGATGCAAAGAATGCGCTGTAGTCGTTCTCTCCTGTTATCGCAATCATCGTATCGATCGGGATTAAGATGTCGTTATTCGGAGTTGCGCTCGGATCGCCGAAGAAATTGACCTCCTTTGTTATCCCTTTCACCTTGAATTTCCTGGTGACAGATGTCCCATCATCCAGCCGAAACGTTAGATCGATCGAGTTCTGCAAGCCAATCTTCCGGTCAAACTTCTCGTTTGCGACGTCACATCCAAGAACTACCGTGTACCGATCTTTGTCTGTTAAAAAAGATCCCTCACCCATCTCCATGTTGCGAACCTCGTCACAGTCCGCGGAAACTCCCTCGACAGTGGCGATTCTGGACTCGGACATGTATTTTACCTCAGCAGATCGCCATATTATAGGAGACACACCCTCAATGCCCGGCGTATTCTGTATCAGTTTCAGTTCGTTATCAAAGAAGAGATTATCTTCCTTTCCTTGAATGATGATGAAGTTCGTGCCGATCGAGCCGAGCTCGTCTGCGAAGTACTGGTTGAAGCTCGCACCGAGCGCGACATTGGCAACGACTGCTGCAACACCGATGATGATTCCAAGAGCGGTCAATGCAGATCGCATCCTGGCGCTCGTAATGCTGCCGATTGCGATCTGCGCCGATTGTACCGGGTTTATCATAGTGGTCAACTCCCTGGCTTTCGGTTTACGCGCCCCGTCTCCTTCTGTAATAGACGCCCGCTCCAACAACGACCACCAGTAGCAGCGCTGCACCGATCATGACCGTACTGGAATTGCCAGCAGGAACCACAGGCTCGATCTCGATCACCCGGTTGTTGATGACCCGCTCATGTAGGTTGTTGCCGTTTCGGTACTCGGAATAGAGATGGAGATCAGCACTATCCGATGAATTTCCTGTAACCTCGCAATCGAACTCGATCGTGAAGAGTTCGTCAGGCTCCATTGTTCCGATAAAGTACTCAGTCGGCGTAAACGTGATGCCCTCTGCCCGCGGTTCGATGCTCACCGACGTAAACGTGCTTGAGTGCGTATTTGCGACGTCAAACTCGATCTTGCCCTCATCACAGGCGAGTTTCAGTGGCTTGGACGGAATGATCTTGATTCCCGCGGATTCGACCCTGACAGGAACGTCCCACTTTGCATTGTATGTGTGGGAGCTTCCTGTGAGCGCGAGCAACAGGTGCTCTGTCCCGCAATCCGCGTCATCTGAAACCAGTACGTTAAACGAGAGATCGATTGAGTCCCCTGGTCCGAGAACGCCCATATTCTGGTATGAGCCGGTCGTAACATCGATTCCGTCCGATCTGACGAGTTCTGCTTCATTTATCTGGGCATTGGTGTCGTAATCCTTCCCGTTAATAGTTACTGAGTACTGGGATGCGGTGTTTGTGAGCGTGATCATCACAGTACCCTGGTCTCCGGGAATCAAGACTTCCGGATCGGTCTTTATCGCTTCGAGCTTGAGCGTGCCCCTGCTGTCGAGGGTATCTGTGCCCACCTTGATCTCAAAGTCCTTTTCAGACCATGTCGTACCCTTCTCGCCCTGATACCGAATCGTTATCTCGTGGGTTCCGGGTTTTGCGTCAGATGCCACGAAGAGGCGGTATTCGTACATTGCTGAGGAGTCTGTCCCGATGCTTCCCTTGTTCTGGCGGGCATTGGCACCTGAGTCGAGTGTGAACGGGTATTTCGGCATGAGTTCGATTGTTACGTCCTCTGCTGTGCCGCCGCCCATGTTCTTGACGTTCACCCATATATCCACATACTTCCCGATCTCTGCCGGGTATGGCTCGTATTTCGTGATATCTACCTTGAGCGCGCCCCCTGCCGCGGAGGCAGGGGCGATTGTGATTGCTGATGCGAGGATTGCGAGAACGATGAGATGTCGTATCTGGTTTGCGGTGCTTTGGGTCATGATGCTACACCTCCGCGCTGGCAGCGCATTCTTGCCCGAGCCAGATCGATCCGTGCTCGATAGTGACCCGGTACTCCGGAATGGCTGATCGGTGCTGCACGGTGTCGATGTTCTCGTCCTGCTGATGCTGATGCAGCAGTGCCCTCTCGATGAGTCCCTCGAATGGGTGCTCATCATATAGTGGTTCGTTGTGGTTGTGGGGGTTGTGGTTGTTCATGTTGTTTACCTCCTTTGTTCAGACTTGTCGATTGATCGACTTGTCTGATTATATAGATGTAAGTAATAGTACTTAAACATTTCGATTAATCGAAAGGTATTGTGATGAAGAGTGATATCTAACAATAAAACGCAAATTTTGGTAGGTGCGGAGGGATGCGCCCTGCTGACGATCGGAGTGCAGACGTTAGAGCACGAGTTCCGACTGGAAGCGCAGCAAAGAGCAAATCCGGAGCATGGTTATCAAAATTTTGAAGGGTTGTTGTATTCAATTCTATCAATTATAAATTTTGCATAACTTAGATCACCAGATTCAAGATTCCAGGTAGCCTCTAAGTAGAAAGGCACTTTCATACCATCGACAGTTCTGTAATCGCCATAATAACCTGTGAAGTTCTCCAGGGTGGTTTTATCTTTGTATCTTTTCGTTTTAAATTGAGTAATTTGCCCTTCTTTATTAAAACAGAAAACACCTTCGATAGTCAGGTTCTTATCAGTAAAAATCACTTTTGCAGAATCATTATCTATCGGTTCCCATTTTAAATTCTCTGATGGTAATAGTGCTGTCGGAAACAAAGGAGCTTCACCCAACCATCTGAGAAGTTCACCTTGATTGGTTTCTTGTCCCTTTGCATCAACAATTTTTATGAGAGATAATAATTTTACTTTAAGATTTCCCGTACCACCAATATAGACATCCTTTGCTGAAAATAACGGAACTTTGCCTGACCAGACAAATCCTGGTTTTTCCACTGTAAAATATTCTTCTCCTTTGATAGATACCCAATTTTTACTTGCTTTAAATTCTCCACCGTGCTGTAACCTGGCATAACTCACATAAGGCTGATTTTCCTTCAGTGAATACTTAAAATACCTCTGGACTGGTAAGGGCAGGTCTTTGATCTGATTTGAAGTGTAAACATTGCCGGAAATGTTTTTAGAATCTGCAAACAGTTTTTCGATATCTCTGTTTAATTCCGATTTCATCATTCTATCTCCTATTATTAGAGTTGTGATTGAGACAAATACCACAACCCCTATGATCACATATATTTTCGGGGAGTGCGTATTCATTTTTTCACGCTTTATTCAGATCAAAACCTGTTGATACGGTCGCCTCGGCGAGCGTGGCAGCGGCTCAGCATAACCAATCCGGAGCAACAGTTGCGGGTGCGCACTGCCCAGTGCAAGCTGTTGCTGTAATTGGTTTTTAAGCTCCGGCACTTCACATGGCTGATTGAGATGTGCGTTCTCGATCCCGAGTGTGGTTAAAGTCAGTGCGATACGCTCAAAGCTCCGCCCCACATCTATCCACGATTTTTTATCATTCTTTTCCGAGATTATGACCATCAGTGCAGAGGAACTTCGTATGTTCTTCTCATCTGTCTTCGACTGACTTTTAGCACCGACGAAAACCCTCATAAACATTCGACCAAGCCAGCCCGGCGCAGGAGACCGCCCCATTGCTCGTGATGTCAAGCCATCGAGACGCGACTCCGCCTCCGAATCGTTGAAACGGATCCAGGAAGTAATTTCATCCATGAAGGCATCGTCACTCATCTGTATCCGGTTGCCTTCCCTGACAAGTTCAATGATCTCTTTGATGCCTCCCGGATCAGTCAGCACCAGAGAAGTGACACCCTCTTCCGTCGGCACTGATTCTATCTTCTTCAAGTCTGCTGCCGGGATCTGCTGTTTATCATATTCACGTCGGTTGGTATGCCGTCTGGAAATAGCCCGGAATAGATTGTTGTCCCCGGTAACATTGCTATGCTTCAGCGTAACTGAAAGGCATTTGTCAGATTCGCCTGCTGGAAAATACTTAACTTCC
>PIXW01000253.1 GCA_003601535.1 ANME-2 cluster archaeon | reverse complement strand
TTTTTAATTTAGGAGGATAGAAAAATGAAGAAAAGAATCTTCGTGTCGGTGATGGCTTTGCTATTGCTTTTTGCAATGGCAGCTACTGCCAGTGCCGTTTCAGTGACAAGGGACCTTCCGGACGTTCCGGTTACAGCGGGTGCTGAGTTTGAGGTGTCGATAAGTCAGACCGGTTTCTTTGTTGTAGGAACCGTGACTGAAGTGCTTCCGGTGGGCTATGCCTATGTCGGTGGAAGTGCTACAGGCGTTGACGACGCAGTTTATACCCCGGGTACGAGAACACTTGTACTGACGATTGATTCAGGGGTTTCCACTGTAACATACAATGTTACAGCCGGCACTGCCGATGGAACATTCGTGGGTACGTATGCCACGGTAGATGGAAATGCAGACCCTGTGCTTGGAGATGTCGGTGGACAGGACACAGTTACCATTGTTGTAAACGGTCCCCCACAACCCCGCATCACATCCCCCGCGAATGGTGACGCAGTCAGCGGCACAGTACCAGTCACAGCGGTGGATGACAGCGGTGAAGGCGACATCGCCTACGCACTGTTTGAGTACTACAACGATACGAACTGCAACTGCGCAGCAGACGATGGAAACGCATGGGTCGAGATAGAGAACGACACAAGTTCAGCAGGCGGGTGGAACACCACCTGGAACACAACACTGATTCCGGACTGCTGCCACCTGATCAGGGTGACGATGGTCGATGGAACCGATCAAAACGGAACCGACGAGATCAACGTGGTGGTATCGAACCATGCCCCGGTGCCAAATATAACAGCTCCATGCGGTGGAGATGTCCTGAATAGAAGCGTGGTCATAAGCGTGACCGATGAGAGCTCCGAATTCGGAGCGGGCATCGCCTACACACGGTTTGAGTACTACTATGACGAGAACTGCAACTGCGCAGCAGACGATGGAAACACCTGGGTCGAGATAGGAAACGACACCGATGGTACCGATGGATGGAGTGCCGAATGGGATACGCTCACAGACGGTGTGGCAGCAGTGCCAAACGGCTGCTATATGCTCAGGGCAACGATGGTTGACATGCACGGCAGAACCGGATCGGATGAGATCAACGTGGAACTGTCGAACCCGGACTTCTGCATTGACCTCAAGGCAGGCAAGAACCTTGTCTCGATTCCGAAGGCTATTATCGGACCGAAACACGCGAACGATGTCTTCAATCTGGATCCGTACGCAGGTGAGGTTTGTTGGTACTACAGGGCAGACCTGGAACGCTATGTCGCAAATCCGATTGTTAAGCCGTGTCGGGGTTACTGGGTATTCAAGAATGCGCCAGAGATGATCTGCGTGTACTTCGACGATGCAGCAGCAGCACCAACTCAGTCACTCCGTGAGGGCTGGAACATGATCGGTCACATAAGGACGACAGCGATGCCGGTATATGTGGAAGGCAGTGATGCAGACTTCGGGTCGATCACAGGACTTGAAGAGCCTGAGGGTACCAAGTTGTACAGGCAGATAGCTACGTACCATGATGGCACATGGACAGATTATCCAGCCGGCAGTCTCGAGGAGATGACCCCAGGCTGGGGCTACTGGATCTCAATGAAACAGAACGCCACTATGTCCGGAAGCTGGGTATAAGGTGAATGAAGAAAGGATCGATATTATCCTTTCTTTATTTTTTATTTCAATCAGGCAGGTAACAGATATGAAAGAAACCAGAGGTAAAAACACAAGATCGGTCAAGATATCGATTCTTCTTTCGATCCTTCTAACATTATCCGGAACGGCAGCAATCGCGTCGGCAGATGATGCAATCCCGCCCGTGCCGAATACGCTCTACGGGACTGTAGCGCTCAATGGTGCATGGGCTGAAGTCGGGACGACCATTGAGGCTTATGTCGGTGATGATCCCAATCCCAGAGGGGAATTTGAGGTTGAGACAGATGCCTGGTATCACATAGGCGTTGAGGGCAGCGAGTCAGACGAAGGTAAGATGATAACCTTCAAGGTAAATGGAGTTCCGGTAGATCAAACTGCTGTATGGCATGCGAGCACCAGTCCACGAAGACTCGATCTTGGCGATGTACCCACCTCTCCACCACCCACTCCACCATCCACAAATGGCAGATCAAACGTAGGCGGTGGTGGATCCGGATCCCTGGCAGCAACGCCATCCGGTGCGAGCACGCCAGTGTCCGAAGCGGGCGCAACACTCACTCCACCGACACTGACACCAGCGGCACAAACCACACCAACCCCAACAGAGGAATCCAGTACAGAATCAAAAAAGGTTCCAGGGTTTGAAGCGATACCCACACTCGCGGGGCTGTTTGTAGTTGTGTATCTGGTCAGAAGGAGGAGATGGTGAATTTCAAACTTGCCAATCAAATGTAATCATTTGAATAATAATATAGGAGTGATATATATGAACAGTAAAACCGAGAAGATAAGATCGGTCAAGGTGTTGACCATTCTAGCGATCCTTCTGGCACTGTCCGGAGTAACAGCAATCGCGTCGGCGGATTCGGCAGATGATGGAATCCCACCCGTGCCGAATATATTCTATGGGACTGCGATACTCAATGGCGCAGATGCTCCAGTCGGGACCACAATCGCTGCATACATCGGTGAAGAACTCAAAGGGAGTTTTGAGGTGGAGGTGGAGGGTCGGTACTATATAGACGTCACTGGCGACGAGTCAGACGAAGGTAAGACGGTAAACTTCGTGATATGCGGAGTTCCGGCAGAGGCAGATGGGGATGCGATATGGCATGCGAGCAGTACCCCAATATCGTCACGAAGACTCAATCTCTCAGCGGAAGACGCCGAAGCTCCGGTGGTCACGAATCCGGACGCGAACCCACCATCGATAGTGGCAGATGGGGCTCAGTTATCGCGGCTGAATGTGACGGTCAAGGATAACTGCGCTGTCGGCATCGTCACTGTGAACCTGTCCGCAATCGGCGGATCTGATGCGCAGGTGATGGAATGCATCGGTGGCGATGTGTACTCCACAACCACGAATGCATCTGTGGGCACAGCGAACGGTACATACGATCTGCAGGTCAATGCGAGCGATATCGCGGGCAACTACAATGACAGCGTTGACATTGTGCTGGAAATTGTGCCGGAGGTGCCGGTTTTATGTGGCGATACAAACGGCGACGGAAAGGTGGACATGGATGAACTGTTTGATGCTGTCGATGCATACATTGCAGAACCCACGGATATGGATACTCTGTTCTGTGTTATCGATGCATACATAGATACGGCATAGATTGATGCAATCAAGGAGGTAAAGTAAATGAAGAAATATAGCATGGTGGGAATGGTGTTGGTTGTGCTATTGTTGGGGGTATCAACAGCAGTGGCAACAGTAGCGGCAACTGACACCGTCACACGAACGTTACCGGAGACAGTATCTCCTGGTGACACCGCCACTGTGAGTCTGACGATCAACTTTGATGATCAGACCGCAGTAGACCGGCTTGTCATAACCGAAACGGTTCCGGCGGGATGGGAGATTGTCGATGCATCCAACAATGGCATCCTCACCAGATCCGGTAAGATATCGTGGGTAATTATAGGAATGCTTGGTGGCACAATACCCGCAGATGGGGCGGTATTCACATACAATGTAACCGTTCCTCCGGATGCGAGCGGAACATATCCGTTCTCAGGTATATACGGGACCAATACCGCAGGTACAAATCTCAACGTACTTGGCGATGTTAACCTGACCGTGTGCCCTGTCGATACAATCACACGAACGTTACCAGAGACCGCGTTCCCTGGTGACACTGTCACTGTGAGTTTGGCGATCGACTTTGGTAATCAGAACACAGTACACACGTTTGTCCTAGCTGAAACTGTTCCGGCAGGATGGGAGATTGTCGATGCATCCAACAGTGGCATCCTCACCAGATCCGGTAAGATATCGTGGGTAATTATAGGAACGCTTGGTGGCACAATACCCGCAGATGGAGCAGTATTCACATACAATGTAACCGTTCCTCCGGATGCGAGCGGGACATATCCGTTCTCGGGTATATACGGGACCAATACCGCGGGTACGAATCTCAACGTACTTGGCGATGCTAACCTGACTATCGACACCTGCGATCCGCCAACACTTAAGACATACACCATAACGAACACGACGATCACGCCACCGCAGACCACAGACATAGATGTCAGGTTCTCAGAACAAGTGAGCGCAACCATCAAGATTGAGGATACACTCGGTAACCTCATAAACCGACTATACCACAGCTCTGGG
>PIXW01000252.1 GCA_003601535.1 ANME-2 cluster archaeon | reverse complement strand
TGGACAGGTTGCATAATACTTATTCTTTCCTCGATATGTCCATTTATAGCCACATCGTTGGCATCGCAAAGTTATTTCCATATAGTTAGATATGTAGTTAGTTAGTTATTTTCGACCACTCGATCACCAAATTCAAGATTTGTGTCTTGTTCATAGCGTTCCTCGATGTTACAGATGATATTCATAAGTTCATCAGCGAGCGCGTAGGTGTCATGATGCTCGCCGAATGAATTGCTGTACCGAACACCATACAGCCACAGATTCACATCATCGAGCAAGATGTGCTCTTGCTCAACCAAGTCGATTAATTCAATCACCTTCTGAGCAAGCAGCCATTCTACGATGTCTCTGACTTCAGAAAAATATACCTGCTCAACCCGTTGCTTCAAGTCGTTTAAAGACACGCCAGTTTGTTTCATTGTTCTTGCTCCTTATGTTCCAAACACGATGTTAAGATGAAATCATGCCAGTTTAGCCCAGATTCTTTTTTTACGTGGAGCATCGATTCATACTCCTCGTCTGTGAATGTTTCGTTTAGAGTTTTCATCGATGCGGCACCGACGGAGTCGAACCATCGCACCATCACATGGCTCGCGAAACCATGTTTCCTCCAAATATTGTCACGCCACATCGCAACTGCCTCCCGTGCACGCGAATGTTTGTGCGCCGGTATCAGAATTATCGAATCTATGACGTGTTTCAAATTCTGCTTTCTTCCCTTTGTTATATGCTGTCACTGGGCGATAGAATCCTGTGACTCGATCCCAAACAGTTGTATCCGACCCACAAGAAGGGCATGTGCCGGATAGATCATCAATCACCCCGCATTTTTCACATACCGCATACGCACGAGTGAGTGCTATGTACGGGATAGATGTGTTCGTGCAGATGCTCTTTATGAGGTCTTTTACTCCTCCGGCATCCGGCGCAGACTCCCCGCAAAATATGTGAAATAGTGTGCCGCCGTTGTAGTGTCTTTTAAATCGTTCTTGGATACGCAGAGACTCACCAAGCCCAATCTCATCCCCAACATATATATGAGATGAATTTGTGTAGAACGCGCCATCGCCTTCGCCTTGAGTGATTATGCCAGGATAGTTCATCCGATCTTTCAATGCGAGACTATGTGAACATCCTTCTGCTGGCGATTCTTCAAGATTGTACGGATGTCCATGTTCTTTTGTCAGCTTACGAACGTAGTTATGCATATAATCCAAAACACCGTCTACAAAATCAACGCATTCGTAAATTGGTTTGCCAAACATGTTCAAACAACATTCGTTCATCCCGACAAGCCCAATAGTTGAGAAAAATGAATTGAAGTTCTTCATATAACTTTTTGAAAATGGCATAAGTCCCATCTCGAATCCTTCGTTGATCTTCTTTCGCTTCCACTCGCTATGTTTGTGTGCTGCTTCAAGTAGTATGTCAAGGCGTCTATAGAATGCTTTAATCATATCTGTTGTTGCGAAGCCACCTATCACACCATGAGTAGCAGCATCTTTATGTGCGAGATATCCAAGTTGAGGCATGTTAATCGTGACAACGCTCAATGATCCTGTGCCAACTCCTGCATTCCACAAACCACCTTTAGACGCTTCTACGACATCTTCAAGCCTCAAATTCAACCGACAGCACATAGAACGAGTGGAGGATGGATCAAGACCCGAACCAATGTAATTCATGAAGTATGGTGTGCCGAATTTTGCTGTAAGTTTGAATAACTTGGTTGTTACTTCACAATCCCAATCAAAATCCTTTGTTATCGAATATGTAGGAATTGGGAATGTATGCGGGTTTCCGTTCTTATCGCCCTCCATCATCACTTCGATGAATGCGAGGTTGATCATATCCATCTCGTCTTGAAATTCGCTATATGTCCGATCTTGTGGCAATCCCCCAATGATCACAGGTTCGTTCTTCATGTGATCGGGGCATTTTAGATCAAAACTCCAATTCGTGAAGGGTGTTTGAAATGCCGCTCTCAGAGGATACGAAAGGTTAAACACTGCTCGTTGAATTGATTGTTTCACACATCTAAAATCCAAATTATCATAATATATAAACGGAGCAAGCAATGTGTCGAAATTGCTATACGCCTGCGCGCCTTCCCATTCATTCTGTGACACATACATCGAATTGACGACGTGGTCAACCGCTACGTCGAAATGTTTCGCAGGTGTAGATGATGTTCCAGAAGGATTCTTAACACCTTCCATAAGCAGTTGCATCAAGTCCATGCCGCGACAATATGCGCTCCATATTCCCCCAGACAAGTCATGCAGATGCAATGCACCTGATCTGTGGTAATCTGCCGCCGGGGACTGAGACAATGTTGATTCTCTCAATATCGATGCAGCAATATGTGCTTTGAGACCACTGATAGAGAAAGACGTGTTCGCGTTCTCGTTGCATGTATCATGCTTCAAATAGTCATAAATTGTTGTGTTCATGATATTCACTCCACGTTGGCTTCAAAATATCTCTCCAGCCATCCGTCCCACCGAATCACATACCATGTACGATCCATCCAGTCATCTCCGTATTGCTGCTTGAACCACTCGTTCGCAGTGATTTCATGCTCACCGCCTAACGGATCGAGTATACTGAATCCATCAAATCCATCCGCCCAAGCCCATGCATCCAGGTCTTCGCCTGACACTTCAGATGGTATCATGCTCTGTACATCGATGATCTCGACTTTCCCGAGGAAATGCGCGTAATACACATGTTGAAACATCAAATCATTCGACACCATTTCCGGCGGATCTGGATAAATTGGGTATGGATCGCTGCATAGCTTAGACTGAATCATTCTTACTCCCGTCGGTGTAAGTTGTCGAATCGGCTTCTCAATAATCCGCTTGCGCTGCTCGTTATATATGCTACAGACATGACCAACCTTGATTCGATCGTTTGCTCGCGTGGTCTGCTTCTTACGACCAGATAACAGTGCATCGAGCCACATCTCTTGGAATGATAGTGCTGGCATGATTCACTCCTCTTCCATATCTGCTATTTCGTCATCAATCGTCCACGGTATGTGCACATCCCATGTTGATTCGAACTCATCATCACTCAATTTTTCGATCTTTTGAGACACCCTTTCCTCTATTTCATCCTCGATTCTAAGAAATCCAATTGCTCCATTAGATTCGACATCACAAATCTCGTCGATCAGCCGTTCCTCGAGATCGTCTCTGTATTTAGTCCATTCTGTCATACCGTCACGTCCTTCATCACGTCCTCTTTGTGCAGATTCGAGTATTTCTTATCGGCTTTATCTCTTAGATCAACCATCTCTTGCATACAGGAC
>PIXW01000251.1 GCA_003601535.1 ANME-2 cluster archaeon | reverse complement strand
TCAGCGTCCCCCATCACGATGTAATCTCCTGATGCCTGCGCAAATCCGAACCGGTATGCATTCCCATACCCCAGCTTATCCGGAACAACAACCCGCACGCCAGGACGCTTCGCAATCTCAGGCGTCCTATCCGTCGAATTGTCGGCAACGATGATCTCACCGTCAATGTGGTGCTCGGCGAAGACTCTCTGTATCTTCTCGATGCAGGTGCCAATGGATGCCTCTTCGTTCTTTGTCGGGATCACAACCGATACTTCTGTCACGTTACCCCACCAACGCCATGTTCGTTATACACCATTCCGCCCACCCCACCAATTCACAGTCCCCTGTAACAAAATCCCATCCTCCCGAGCATCAATCCCAAACGCCTCTATCCCTTCCATTCCCAATAAAAGGTCAAAGCCAGATACCCCAATTCCTGCGGGCGGTAATGTGTGATCTGTAATCTGTGACATGTCACTCATCACCCGTTACCCATCACTGACCGCGCAGCCGTCATGCTTCTCCCCATACAATGTAATTGGATATTCTATTTCCAACACCCTCCCAACGCCATGTTGGTCATCTCGATCACATTCCCTTATATGCCTCATCATGATGCGCAAACTCCTGAAAGATTACCTTATGCTCATTCTCGTCTATTTCGTAAATCAGCACAAAATGCCCGATATGAACCCGTCTCTTACCTCTGAGTACTCCCTTTAGAGGTTTGCCAGAATATGGATTCTCCGCGATCTGAACCATTTTCTTCTGTACTGCCGTATACAACGCTTTATCTCTCCTTGCCAATTTCCTTAACCTGGAGAGTAATTCATCCTCGATATTCTGGCTATAGCTATTCATTCTTCAAGCTCTCTAAAAACGCATTTAACTCATTCGCATCCTTAAAAGATCTAACTTTCCCTTCTTTCACTCTCTTTTCCGCATCTTCCACCCTTTTTATAAATTCCTCTCGAAACATCTCTTCTGGCGGATAGCACTGCTCCTCAAGCGTATCAATGATGCTTCGAACCACCTTATATCGTATCCTCTCCTCTATCATCGGAGCGAGCCGTTCCACAAGTTTTGCCTCACTGATCATATCTTTTCACCTGTACAACTTATTGTATATGAGTTTAAAACATTATCCACATTCAATCTTTTGCCTTCCACCGCCACCAAACATCCCCCTGACATCAACCAGTACCGGATCGCCGTTCATCATACTTTTCGTTCTCATCTCTTTACCACCTTGACGTATAGGAAAGTATAAAAACAAACCCCACCCGAAGGGCAGTTTTTGATAAAACTTTTGTGAAAAGTTTTCTTGATAACCTTACCCACCTCATTCAACGCCTTTACAGCAATCTCCACAACATGCATGGGCATGTAATCATTGATCGCCCTCCCAGCCAAGTATGACCTGTGGATGATAGCCCAACTCTTTAGCCCTGTAAACCAGGTAATACGGATCAACAGGGATGAGAGTGCCCACCAACCAGCCCGTGGGAATACCTGTGAAAGTTCCATTTTGTAGAGGCTGCATCCAGGATGTCCCCCGTATTCAAACCCATCTTTTCAAAGATGATGGAGAGTTCATTCACGCGCGCGATAATCTGACTGGAGCGAAGCGGAATGTCGGAAAGGTTTTACTAAATTTTTTTCTCAAAAAATTTCGCTGATCGGATCTGCCGCGCTTTCAACGTAACTCAAATCAGGCTCCTGCGATCTGGTCACCGGTGTTGGAACCGAGATTATAACGAAATTAGCATCTTCTATCTTCGCTGGATCGTTCGTGATAAAGAGATTCTTATTCTCTTGATTTAATTCGGAATTATTCAGTTTCCATATCTTATCTTCATCTATCCCGTATCCTATCACCCGCAGGCTCTTTGAGAATTCGATTGCAAGCGGCAGTCCAACGTATCCAGGTCCGACTACGCATACAACTGCTTCGTTCTGGTTTAGTTTATCTGTCAGCGTATGAGTACCTTCTGTATCTTCTCGATGCCATGTATTTATTCCTGCGCTCGCCATGATTGCGACTCATGAGCCAGTTCAAGGGCGTAGTTGTACAGTTCTCTGCTTATCCTGATCTTCTTTCTGATCAACAAATCCAGCAGTGGCTTCACCTCATCGACAGGTCCCCCTTTCCTTCGCATCCAGCAGAACACCGATAGCCCCAACGACCGCAAGTCCCCTCAACACAGCCGTTTTCCGCGCCTTCAAGTCATCAATCAGCACTGCATCCGCTCTCAGTTCTTCAGCCAATACGATGACTTCCGCCTCTCCCCTGTCCAGCACCAATCCCAAATATTCGACAGCCTGCCTGTTATTTACCACTGAAACTCTATTTTTTCCCCATTTATACAATTTTCTTGCATACTCTCTCCGCGATCTCGTTATCTCCTCGAAAACAGCTTTTGGAACGACGATCTCATGTTCTAATAGGTTTAATCTTCCAATCTTCGCCAGAGCAATTAAAGGAGAGGAATCGGAGACTATGTTCACCGAACAGCCCTCAGAAACTTTATCTCTTCATTTAGTTCCTCTTTTGGATATTTTATGACATCCACCCCATAATCAGACAACATTTCCATGAACTCACCCACATCTCTTTCTGCCAGTGCGGCAGCTTTACCCAGTGATAAGACATTCCTTTCGTAAAGTTTTATCGATGTGAAAAGTTTCATATCATCTATGAACTTGTTTTTATTAATCCCCAATAGTAGCTCTTTCGGAACTCTGACTTCCAGCAACTCATATTTCATTTCATCACCTTCTTGTAATTTATTTTATCTTAACATAAATTCTTTGGTTCATACGATGACAGTATCTCGCCATCCCAACATTTCGCAAGCCTCGCTGAAAACTCCACGGAGATCAGATTTAAACCGTTTAAGATCCCTTTCAACCTTGCTTTCAAATTCTGTTATAACATGACTCATCTTTATCACCTCCTGAAGCGAGAAGAATCTGGTCTGGTTATACACCTGAAGCAGCCGTATCCCGAAGAAGACCCCGACAAGACTCATGATGAACCCGGGTCCCCCGATATACAGCAGCGGTCTCTTCTCTGCGATGAGCCAGATCACCGAGCCCGAGCACCCCAACCCCATGAGAAACCGGATTCTTTGCTGATGTGTCAAAATCCCCGTATCTGCACTGGATCTGCACCTCTGCCATCCGCAAATTCAGGTCACGACTGCGGCGCATCATCTCTGACTCGATCGAGAAATCATCCTTCTTCAGCGTCCCTGCCAGCAGTTGAATCGCCTTCCTGTTTAATGCCCTGAATCCTGACTGTGAGTCAGTGACAGCGCCACCCGCACCGGTTATATGGTCCAGCACCGCGCTGCCAAACCTCCTGTAAACCGGCATCTGTCCGAATGACCGGAAGCCAATGACAAGATCCGCAGCATCATTCGATATCGGTTCAAGCAGCCCGGGAATCTCCCCCGGATCATGCTGACCATCACCATCCAGCAGGACAAGAGCATCGAACCCGTGTTCGGCAGCATACCCAAGCGAAGCCCTGACCGCGCTGCCCTTCCCCTTATTCACCCCGTGCGAAACGACCACCAGATCCGCACACCCGCTTCCAGCCATGAGCAGAC
>PIXW01000250.1 GCA_003601535.1 ANME-2 cluster archaeon | reverse complement strand
GTAAATGGATCGCAGTTGATGCCTGAAATAGCATCACCGATATCAGCAATGCTGCTTTCCGGTACATCGCCGAGAAACTTCAGCGTGATGTGAACCTGCTCCGGATTCACAAGTTTTACACTTTCAAACTCCTGCTGGATATCTGCGATTGTATCTGCAAAGGAATCTGGCAGATCAACAGCAATGAACGTCCGTATTATGGAACCACCTCATTTTCAGATAAACTGATAGGCATCTTAAGCTAAATAAAGATTGATGCTACCCGGTCCTGCTGAGCAACCTGCATGCCTGACAGAGCCCGCCTCCGCATGGTTCACCGCAGATTCTGCATGGCACGAGAGCAGCAGGAGGATATATGGTAGAGAGCGTATCGACCATCCTGTCGAACCCGCGCATGATTGCGTATTTGGTGCCAGGGTGCTTCTCTTCAAACTCGTTCAGAGAAATCCGCACTCCGAGCCGGTATGCAGTACTCATGTACGGGCATGCCTTCGGGCAGATCGGAAGCCCAACCGCTCTCGCATACACTGTGACTTCATCCTCAGGAATGTGTCGCAAAGGTTTGATGCGCGGGATCAATCCTGGCTGTGTTCTTCTGTATGACAAACGAACCAGCCGTTTGATGTCGCCGCGCAGGTAATTGGTCAGTATGGTCTGCGCTTCATCATCGAGGTTGTGTCCGATCGCAAGATGATCGGCTCCGAGTTCTCTTGCTGTCTTGTTGAGCAGGGTTTTCCGGAGCACCCCGCAGATAGAGCATGGTGGTTGATCGCTGTCTTTTATGAGATCGTCGAGCGGTTTTCCATAAGTTTCTTTAAACGAGATGATGGTATGCTGGATTCCGAGATCTGATGTGAGGTTGACTGCATTTCTGATCGTTTTTTCCCGGTAATCCCTGATTCCCTCATCGATTGTGATCGCGATGATCTTGATGTGCCGGTTCGGCGCGAATATGGTGTGTAAGAGGTAAAGGAGTGCTGTGCTGTCCTTACCTCCGCTCAATGCAACAGCAATTCTGCCGCGCTTGATGTTGTATTTCCTGAGGTCTCGCTTGACTTTTCGCGTGACATCCTCGATCAGGTGCCTCTCGCAGAGATACATGCCTGAGTACGGCTGAAATACGACCGCGGGGCGTTCGCATTTGGTGCACGGGTGTTCGATGATGATTATGATACCTCTGTTGTGTGATTAAACGTGATTGTTATTTATCGGGTGATATCCCGCACAAAGCCCAAAAATCCTCTGACCGCCTCGACAGGTTCGTTACTGATCGAACTATCGCAAACATTATATTCAGAACCGTTATGAAAATGCTTTGGAAAAGTTTTGACATGTCTACCACATTCCGCAGATGGTACTTTAGTTTTTTATTTAATGGGGGCTGAAAGGTTCGAACCTCACCCTTGGCGTATGCCCAGCCTCTTCCATATATATACGAATCGCTGCAGTGCTGTGATATTGCTCACTACTGCGATCAACACCAGAGACCATCCTGGAAACGAGAACCCATAGATTTCATGAGGATACAGAAAGTACAGGAGACTTGCAACAATTATAATTACCAGACGGTCGGCCCTGCCGAACATTCCACCGTAATACCTGCCAATACCAACTGCCTGCGCCTGCGTTCCAAGATAACTGGTCAGAAGCGTGCCGACGATTGCTGCAACTCCGATCCGCCAGTCCACATACTCTCCAAAAAATATCCCGCAGATGATAAATACATCCGCATACCGGTCGATCACATGATCCAGAAAATCGCCGCGCATACAAGCAGTACCGGAATGCCTTGCGATCTCGCCATCCATGGCATCCGCAATCCCGTTGAGCAGTACCAGCCCGCCGGAAAGAAGCACAAGCGTTCTACTGCCATCTGATATCGTGTACAATAGTCCCGCGCAGATAGCAAAGATCAGTGAAATGATCGACATGGCGTCAGGGGTGGCGCCAGCACGGGATAAAATAACAGCAATCGGTTTCAGGATGTTTTTTGCATGCGGACGCAGGAAATCAAGCGACATTTACAGAACCTTGATGCCCGGGTCCTTCAGGTGGTTTAACATGGCAAGATTGAGCAGTAGTGGCGTGAGCGATTCGATCATCTTCGCTGCTGCGAGCGGACCGGCGTCCAGCGGGCGCAGGCATTCGACTTCATCGGTAAGCGCGATTATCGCATCCTTTGAGCGTCGATCATCGCCGCAGATCAGCACATCACATTTGAACGCAGGATCGAGACTGCACAGTCTTCCTGAAGCGATGGTGTGGTATGCCGCAACCACAGACATGCCGTGCGGCAGCATCTCCAAAATCTCCTCTGCCGCACTCCCCTGTTTTGGAGGATTGTACTCGAAATATTCGTTTTTGATCATCGGAACGACCGGAGACACGATGATCTGATCCTTAAGCACCGGGCGCACGGTATCGATCACGCCGGAAACATGCGTGTAAGGCACGGTGAGTATGATCACATCGGCACCTTCGGCTGCGGTTCTGTTATCAAATCCCTGAATACCGCCTTTCAATTCGTGATCCGAAAGCGCCTCTCTGTACTGTTCCGCTGCTATCTCTGCCTTCTCGCTTTTGCGTGAACCGATGCGGATCTGATGTCTTGCTGCCCAGTTCAGTGCAAACCCCTCACCGATGTCACCGGTTCCGCCAAGAATTGCTATTTTCATAGAGTCGAGATGGTGTACGAAATACATTAAGTTTTGGATGAACACCGGTACTCGTAAGTACATCTGATAGCCAAACGGATCTACAGGTACTGAAAAGATGCTTCCGCTATATCTGTATCACGCAAACCAGTGCGATCCAAAGAAATGTACAGGCAAGAAACTGCTGCGGTTCGGGCTTGTGGAGCGGCGCAGCATAGCAGGATTGCCACGCAGATCGATACTGTTGAGTCCATTCTCGCCAAGAGCGCTTGCTCCGAATGATGTGTGCGCAGGCATCTCTGTGCTGGATTGTTCATGGGAATATGCAGAAGAGGTCTTCAAGAAACTTCATCACATACGGCAGAGGGCTCTTCCGTATCTGGTTGCTGCAAACCCTGTAAACTTCGGAAAGCCGTTCAAACTCACGACTGTCGAGGCATTCGCTGCTGCTCTGTATATTCTTGGCGAGCGCGAGCAGCCATCTCTCATACTCGGAAAGTTCAAATGGGGGCACACCTTTCTTGAATTGAATCACCAGTTGCTGGAGGAGTATGCGCATGCAAAGGACAGTTCTGAGATCATAGCGATTCAGAGCGAGTATCTCTGAAGGTATCTTTTTATGGAATACACGCATACATAAGATTGAGGGGATTTCATGCACATAAAACAGGCAATCATCCAGTCTGCTGTCGATATTGCAGAACGCATTCAGGCGTCTGCCATATTGCTCCCGGATTCTTATGCTTCGGAACCTATAGAAACAGACATTCCGGTCGTGATTCTGCCGAGACAGACATCTGACCTGTTATACCGGATTGTACCACCAGACTATATCGAGAAAGAAGAGATCGCGCTGCAGGAATGCATCCGGAAGATCGCTGATACCGGATATATCGAAGGCAGCATCAGCGGTGCAGTCGTTGGGGTGATCGATGCCCGGAGTATCAATTCGATCGTTGTATACGACCCAGGAGAGAGTCCTGTCGTAGAATCACTGCGAAGATGCGAGGAATCGGTAGAGCCGGATGTTTTTCGTGCAGTCCTGAATCTTGCTCTCGAATTCAGTCTCGAAGGAAGAGAGGGCAGGCACCTCGGCACAGCGTTTATTATCGGTGATGAGACCGAGGTTCTTGCACGATCGCACCAACTCCTGTTGAATCCATTCAAAGGGCACGGAGAGCATGAGAGACTGATCACGAACAGGGATAACTGGGAGACATTTAAGGAATTCGCACAACTGGACGGTGTTTTTGTGATATCTGGCGATGGAATTGCCTGCGCATCCGGCAGATATCTTGATGTTGATGCCAGATCGGTACATATTCAGCAGGGTCTCGGCGGGCGTCATGCCGCATCAGCCGCAATCACCGCTGAAACTGGTGCGGCTGCGATCGTTGTCTCTGCATCAGGAGTGGTCAGGATATATCAGGGTGGAAAGCAGGTGATCGAGATATCGCAACATACTTAAGTCAGACAGACCATCATGTCAGTCGAGGTGAACATAATGAGATTACTGGCAATATCAGACCCGCACGGCGATTATGCGCACATCCCGCTCCTTATGCGTGAGGCAGGAGAGGTTGATTGTGTGCTTTTGGCTGGCGATATCACCAATTTCGGACCTGATGAACTGGCTTATGAACTCTTTGATCTGCTCGAACCGCTTGGGTGTCCTGTACTTGCAATCCCTGGAAACTGCGATCAAAGAAGTATTCTTTCCACCCTTGACGCATCAAAAGCCATCAATCTGGACAATGCTGTGCAAACGATCGGAGATATTACATTTATCGGTATCGGCGGCTCGAACCCAACGCCGTTTGACACCACATTTGAGCGGTCAGAAGATGAATTGAAAACGATGCTGGATGATCTGTTGGATCAGGCAGATCGGATCGGGGGAAGAATCGTGCTGTTGTCACATGCGCCCCCAAAGAACACACTCGATCGAGTTCCTGGCGGAAATGCAGGAAGCGAGGCGATTGCAGGCGCAATTGGCAAGGTTGATCTGATCGTGTGCGGACACATCCATGAGGATCAGGGGACGATGGTCAGGAATGGTACCACAATCGTGAATGTCGGGCAGGCATCACAGGGGCGGAGTGCGATAATCACGATCAATGAGGATATCGATGTGAAGTTTAATAACCTTTAATCTCTTTAATTTAAGTTTTATGGCTTCTAACTCCTTCCTCATGGTCGATTGCAGCATCCACAACCAGGATATGTACTACGCGACCGGGTTTCTTGCAGAAGATCGATTCTTATATTTAAAGTCAGGAGATAAGGAGATCGTCCTGGTACCAGCGATGGAACTCGATCGTGCCCGCAAGGAGTCGCGGATCAGCGACATCCGCACAACCACAGATTATGGTGTGATCGAGAAACTGAAACGGCACGGGAGAGAAAGAGCATACTGTCTGGTTGTATCCGAACTTCTGCGTGATGAAGGGATAACACAGGTCTCTGTTCCACATAATTTCCC
>PIXW01000249.1 GCA_003601535.1 ANME-2 cluster archaeon | reverse complement strand
TTTGCGTGCTGGGGCGGTGTTAATTTTTCCAGCGAAAATCTGTCACGGCTGCCCCGGTGCTACACTAAGCCGCATCTCACGTATTCAGAGATGGGTATCCAGCCTCCTGATGCGGAGCGTTATTAGTTTCCTGAAGGCACCGGTGACGGATTACCTTGGTATGATTCATCTACGGATTCTTGCAACGCGAATTGTAGAGAGAGCCGAAAAATATGTACCCACAAACTATTTATTGACCGGTATCCGATAATACACCGGGTGAGAGTTTGAGAGTACTGGTTGTGGATGATTCGATATTCATGCGGAAGATCGTGTCAGATGTGCTGAATTCCGATCCAGAGATCGAGGTCTGTGATATCGCAAGGAATGGAATCGAGGCTATCGAGAAGATAAAGGAATTGAAACCGGATGCGGTCACGATGGACATCGAGATGCCTCGTATGGATGGGCTCACCGCACTTGAACACATCATGCGTGAATGCCCTGTGCCGATAATCATGCTCAGCACACTGACGCAGAGGGGTGCGGATGCCACGTTAAAGGCACTCGATCTCGGAGCAGTGGATTATGTGCCGAAACCATCTGGTGCGATCTCGCTCGATGTGAGAAAGGTCGGTCACGAACTGATCGAGAAGGTAAAAGCAGCAGTACATGCGAGACTCAGAAAACATACGCAACGAAAACGAGTGCCGCTGAGATACACACCCAGAGCAAAAACAAGACTTATTGTGATTGGGACGTCCACAGGAGGACCTTCCGCACTGGCAGAGATCATCCCCCGCTTTCCAGCAGATACACCTCCGATGCTGATCGTGCAGCACATGCCTGCTGGTTTTACAGCGACGTTTGCAGAGAGGCTGAATACTGAATCCGAGATCACGGTCAGGGAGGCAAAAGAAGGGGATAAAATCCGGCAGGGACTTGCGCTCCTCGCTCCAGGTGATTATCATATCACTGCTGGCAGTGATGGCAGGGTGCACCTGAACAAGAAACCAAAGGTGCACGGGGTCAGACCCGCGGTCGATCCGATGATGATCTCTGCTGCTGATGTCTATAAATCGAATGTGATCGGGGTTATCATGACCGGAATGGGGGGCGATGGTAGCGATGGGGTTGTGGCGATCAAGAAGAACGGAGGATTTGTCATCGCACAGGATGAGGATTCCTGTGTGGTGTACGGCATGCCGCAGGAAGCGTACAAAACCGGGTGTGTGAATAGAGTGGTATCATTATCACAGATACCCATCGAGGTACTGCGAAAATGTTAATATGATCCGGTTGGAAATGGTTGTTGGGGGTACTGATAATGGATATGTCCGAATACAGGGGAGAATTTGTAAACGAGGCAAGAGAGCATCTGCAGATATTAAATCAATCACTTCTCGATTTAGAGCATGACAGATCCAATATGGATCTTTTAAATAATATCTTTCGGGCAGCACATACCCTGAAAGGCTCATCCGCAACGATGGGGTACACGGATGTGAACACCCTGACGCACCGGATGGAGAACGTGCTCGATGCGATCCGCAATGGCGAGATCGAGGCAACATCAGAGGGGCTGGATACGCTGTTCGGTTGCTTTGATGCGCTTGAGATCATGATCGATGCAATCGATACCGAGGAGAAGTATGATGTCGATGTCTCCGAACTGGTGAGCCATCTGGATGGTCTGCTGACCGGAGGTGAAGAGAAGAGCGAGTCAGAGGAGTCTCAAAAACCACCGGCAGATGACCGGATTGTTGTGTTCAGTGAAGAAGAGAAGGAGAAAGCAGGTGAGGCGGTAGATCGAGGTCTTTCTGCATTCAAACTGAAGATACGGCTTGAAGAGACCTGTGCTCTGAAATCGGTTCGTGCTGTGATGATCCTGAAAACCATCGATGAGCATGCAGAGATCCTTTCAACCACGCCAGATGCTGAGAAGATCGAGGACGGTGCGTTTGATAGCGAATTCGATGTGATCATCGGCACGAACGAGGACGGCGGTGCGATCAGGAGATCGATCGAACAGATCAATGAGGTTGCACAGGTGGATGTACTGCCACTGGAATCAGAATCAGAGAAGAAGACCGGTGAATCAAAATCCGTTGAGCCTGAAAAACCCGGCAAACCAAAAAAGAAGCCGGAAGTTGTTCGAAGTGTGCAGAGTGTACGCGTCAACATAGAAAAACTGGATTCGTTTGTGAACATGGTCGGAGAACTTGTTATCAACAAGATCAGGCTTCTGCAGATTCAATCGACACACCAGATCAAGGAACTGGACGAAACCATATCCAACATCGACAGACTGACCAATGATCTGCGTGATGAGGTCATGCAGATGCGGATGGTGGCTGTTGATCAGATATTCAATCGATTTCCAAGAATGGTGCGTGATCTGGCAAAGAAGAAGAATAAGAATATTGAACTGATCATCGAAGGAAATGAGATCGAACTCGATCGAACGGTGCTGGATGAGGTAGGTGAGCCACTGATACATCTGCTCAGAAACTGCGTTGATCATGGTATCGAAGCTCCAGAGGAGAGGGAGAAGAAAGGTAAGCCAGGAACAGGAGTGATCAAGTTGATCGCGCAGAGAGAGAAGAATCATGTGAAGATCGAGGTTGCCGATGATGGGGCAGGCATTGATCCCGCGAAGATACGCGCAAAATCTGTTGAAAAAGGAATCCTGAAGAAGGAGGAAGCGGATGCGTTGAGCGATGAAAATGCACTCTCACTGATCTTTACTCCTGGTTTTTCCACCGCAGAAACAATAACCGATGTCTCTGGCAGGGGCGTTGGCATGGATGTGGTGAAGACCAGTATCGAAGCACTCGGTGGCAGTGTGAACCTCAGATCAGAGATCGGCGTCGGTACCACTGTAACAATGCAACTCCCGCTCACGATGGCGATCATCCAGGCACTGCTCGTGGAGGTCGCTAATAGTGTGTATGCTGTACCGATCAGCAGCGTTCTCGAGACGATCAGCGTTCCGGTGGGCAGCATCAGAACGATGGGGCAGCAGCACCTCACGACACTGCGAGGGAATGTGCTGCCGCTCGTGTGGGTACACGATATCTTTGGAATCCATGCTGAAAATGGACACGAAGATGTTACAGCAGTGGTGGTCGATCGCGGCGGGCAGCATATCGGACTCGTGGTGGATTCACTGGTCGGGCAGCAGGAGATAGCGATCAAGTCCCTCAATGGGATGCTCGCGGGAATTAAAGGATTCGCTGGCGCTACCATCCTCGGTGACGGTAGGGTGATTATGATACTGGATGTTGCCTCGCTGGTGTGAGGGATGTCAGAGATCATCAAGGTTGGAATGGCAGATGCGAAAGTATCTCACAACCCTGCGGTGCTGGTCACCATAGGGCTCGGGTCGTGTGTGGGCATCGCGCTGTACGATCCAGGAGCGAAGGTCGGAGGGCTTGCACATATCATGCTTCCGAGCAGCAAGCGCGCCAGTAACGGCGACATTAATCCAATGAAATATGCCGACACCGGCATTGAACTGACCATAAAGAAGATGATCGAATTAAATGCCATGAAAAGACGCATAACAGCCAAGATTGCAGGCGGAGCACACATGTTTGCATGTGCAAGGGAGAACAGTTCCTTCCTGAAGATCGGCGATAACAATGTCGCTGCCGTAAAGGAGAAACTGGCGCAGGAAGGGATCAAGCTACTCGCAGAGGACACAGGGAGCAATTATGGAAGAACAGTGGAACTGCATACCATCGATGGAAAATACGTCATAAAAACGATTGCTAAAGGCATAAAGGTGATTTGAATGGATGATTTTGAGAGACTTAAGAAGAAGATCTCAGATGACCGGAACTTCAGCTGCAATCAGTACAAGGATCCGTATCTGAAGCGAAGATTCGCTATCAGGATGCGTGCCACTGGTGCGAAATCGTACAGGGAGTACATGAAAGTGCTTGACAACGATAAGGATGAATATCCCACATTACTGGATGCGCTCACCGTCAATGTAACTGAGTTCTTCAGGGATAACAGCGTCTTTGATGAAATTGGACGCGTTTTACGATTGCTGATCGAGGAAAAACGAAAGGATAACCGAAATACCCTGCGTATATGGAGTGCGGGCTGTTCCAGTGGTGCTGAGGCATACTCGGTAGCGATACTGCTTCATCAGGTTCTCGGATCACAGATCAATGATTTCAGGATCACAATCTATGCAACAGACATCGATGATGCCTCTCTTGCGAAGGGCAGGCAGGGGATCTATGATTCCAATATTCTGAAGGGCATCAAGCGAACATATTTGACGAAATATTTTAATCAGGTTGATGGCGGGTATCAGGTGATCGAACCCCTCCGAAAGATCGTGACATTCAAGAGACATGATCTGATCAATGAGCGGGCACTTCCGATGATGGATATGATACTGTGCAGGAATGCCGTGATATACTTCTCAAGAGACCTGCAGGAAAAATTATTTATTAATTTCTATCGTTCATTGAATGATGGTGGTTATTTCATCATGGGGAAGACCGAGACACTGGTCGGTGAGGCGAAAGACAAATTTAAATCAGTAAATAATAAAGAACGAATATATCAGAGGTAGTATGGGGAACAACGCAGGACAGGAAAAGGTGGTCACATGGCTGGACGGGAAGATCCTGTTCATGGACATCTACGCCAAACAACCTAACTGGGTGCAGTGCCGGATCGTGCTCACTTATGGCGGCATCTGGTTGATGTACGGTACAGAAAAAAAAGGCATCCCGCTCACAGCGATCAGTAGCTTTGGAAGGGAGATTCCAAAGAAACAACTCGGCAATGTTCTGGATTATGTATCGGTGACCTACATCAGCGAAGGCAAGGAAACAACGGTTGCAGTCACAGGAATCTCTTCGCAACTGAAAAAATTGAAGAAATACCTGATGTTCCTGAAACTTCATCAAAAACCGGTTTACATACTCCATCCGGCAAAAATCGGAGGCGTGATCCAGGACAGTGCCCAGTGGGAGCAGGGAATTCTCAATGTATCATGGACACCTGGTGGCACAGCAGATAAACTGGTCATCCAGCGCAGATCAGGAAACGTGAATATCCCGTTGAGCAACATCGAACTGGTACAGACCGAGAACCAGAAGATCGGCGGAAAACCACAAAATATTATAAATATAAAATACTCTTATGAAAATAATACTTATAACACATTTGTACTTGCTGAAATTCAGAATTTACTCGTAGAATATATAAATGACCACCTGCAGGAGCAGGGTGTGATATCCAGGCACGTAAGCGGTACCACAAGTGGATCCTCTACCGGAGCCGGTTTGGATGAGACTGATGAAGAGATACTGGTCGCGATCTACTCTGGCATCTCCTCGCTCGAGGTGCCCTCTTTTATGGAGGGAATGGATGTGGATCAGGTTGAGAGCATCTATGATAAACTGATCTCTTACGGACTCGTGGAACTGGTTCGTCTGCGCAAGGATGTCCAACTCACACCGAAAGGTAGAAATATAGTGAACAAGAAAATGCAAGCATGAGGAGGGGTTAATAATGGCAAATATACTACTGGTAGACGATTCGAAGTTCATGCGCGCACTCTTAAAGAAGGTGCTCGCAAGCTCGCATACCATCGTGGGAGAAGCCGAGCATGGGGTGGAAGCGGTCGAGATGTACGATCAGGTATCTCCAGACCTTGTGCTGATGGATATCGTGATGCCGCACATGGACGGGATACTTGCGGCCAGCAACATCATGAAGAAGCACCCTGATGCAAAGATCATCATGTGCACATCGGTTGGGCAGGACGAGAAGGTGAAGGCAGCAATCAAAGCTGGTGCCAGAGGGTACATCACCAAGCCATTCCAGGGACCAAGTGTTCTTGCGGAAGTTGAGAGTTTACTGGGGCAGTGATCATGATCGGAATGGAAACGCTTAAAGGGCTGAAGAAACTCGGAGACCAGAGCGCGGAGATGGCGATCCAGTCGCTTGCTGATATGACCGGCATGCAGGTGCTGATGAAAGTTTCTGCTGTCGATCTGGCAGAGATCGAACAGATCCCAGCAGTCATCGGCATAACCGATGATGCGATGGTCGGATTGTATGTGCGGTTCACAGGTGAACTTCCAGGATCGGTTTTGACGTTACTCTCGATCCCATCTGCCCGGAGACTCGCCGATATCATGCTTGCAGGCATGGAAGATGGTTCTGATGGCGATTCTGTACTTTCAGAGATGCAGCAGTCAGCAGTCGAGGAGATCGGGAATATCATCACATCCTCGTTCATCGATGTATGGGCAAACGCATTCAACCTGGGACTGAACCAGAGCCCACCCGCGTTTGCATACGATTATGTTTCCTCGATCATCGATGCCTCGCTCGCGAAGGCATCCGAGAAGGGGGACTTTGCCGTGGTCTTTAACAGCGCGATTCATGTTGTTGATCAGGACATCGACTGCAACATTCTGGTGCTTCCTGATCCCGATAAGATGCAGATGGTCTTTGATAACTTTGAGGGCTAATTATGGTCGAACTTAACGTCCTTGAATCGATAAAGGAGATGGGTGACAGGAGCGCAAGCCTGGCGATGGAATCACTCTCCGGGATGCTCGGTATGGAGGTTGTGATGGATGTTTCAACTGTCAGCGTGGAAGCGATCGAGAGAATTCCTTCAGCTATTGGGTTGTCTGATGAGCATATTGTTGGGGCTTACGCTGGATTTTCTGGCGAGGTCTCTGGCTCGGTGTTGACGGTTCTATCGATCGAGAGTGCACGCAAACTGGCAGACATTCTGCTCGCAGGTATGGATGATGAGGAACCCCTGGAATATCTGACCGAGATGCAGGAGTCTGCGATACTCGAGGTGGGTAACATCCTGACATCACCGTTCATCGATGTCTGGGCTGATACGGTCTCTATCGAACTTACCCAGAGTCCACCATCGATTGCATGCGACCTGCTGCACTCTGTGATCGATCGTTCGCTGGATGGGCGCGCTGAAAACAATATTGCAATCGCATTCAACAGTGCGCTGCACGTCGTGGATCAGGACATCGACTGCAACATTCTGCTGCTCCCGGATCCGGATAAGATGGAGATGCTCTTCAATCGTCTGTAGATTTCGCATCCCCGTGGATAAAGAACCGGTCACCAACTATCAGTCTGATGTATTCTTCCTTCTTACCCTTCAGCACCTGAATCTTATCTGTAGTTAAAACTGCATGATTGATGAATAACCCTTCAAATCTGCTGATCACATCCTCATCATGTGCTTTCTTATTGATCAGCGCGATGACATTGAATTGTTTGTGAGAAAATACCTCAACAGACTTTGAAATAACATCGTATGTTTTATCAACACCCTGTTCAGAAATCAGGTGGCTCACAGGCTCGAATATGACCCAGACTCCCTCATGTAGTTGATCGAAGAGGTCAGAGAACCGTTCGATCTGCTGCAGTGGAAGAATGACCACGCCATTGCTCTCCGAAATTTCAGTGGCAGTGGATGAAATCTCTATGAATTTCATCGCACCGATATCGATCAAATCATGTAATTTATTCCTGTACTCGGATATTCTCGGCTCGTTTGAAATTAGTACTGCATTCCTGCATTCGCCAAAGATTCGGAGCGTGATCTCGATCACCGCGTCCTCGTATCTGCTTTCCGGTGTGTATTCAAGCAGGGTAGATTTACCAAGAAGATTGCTCACCTCATCAGCTGTTGGGATGGACCACACCATCCCTTCCACAAGAAACTCACCGATCTGCTCTCTTGGAACGGTCTTAAACGCTCTGTACACTAAAAAGCCAGCGCCTGCGAATGTTCCTGTGTAAACAACGCTCCAGAATGCAAGAAACATGAGTATCGCATCCATCGCATCTTCGATCCCGGAATATTGAATTGCAATTGCAGGGAACACCGAGGTCGTGATCAGGAACACAGCGGTAAGCGCGAGCAATAACCATGCAATCGAGCCTTTCTGGGTCTGCTGGTACACCCTGACCCACATGAACATAGCGATCAGTCCGGCTATGAGCGAGATTGTGCTGAAGATGATGAACAGCCTGTACATCGAACCACTCCAAACATATCAATAGTGTGATGCCAGATAAATCTTTGTATCAAAACAGCATCTCCAAAATTGGATAATCGGTAGGGTGTTTGTTTTTCACGTCGTTTGAACAATGCTATAGCATCTTCTGTGCTTCTGCCGCCTTCATGATGGCTGATGAGCAGTCTGGTATCCATCTTCATCGCAGTCAGCGTGTAAACAGTGCCGTATTCTGGAGAATATGGTACCTCGTGTTTCGCTGGAACAACATTTCCACGTCTTGTATTTCAACAGCGCTCGTTTATTCTTTCCGTAGTCCGGACAATCGTTGTTCCAGCACCAAAAATTTCACGTACACGACCCAAACACAGACTGATCGTTTATCTGTTGCAGATCAGTTTTGCAAGCGTCACAGGAGATCTTAGTACGCACCATCTGTTAAAATCGGTGTATGTCATATCACCTCTTACGGTTCTCAGGTATTCCATGAATAACCGATTATCGCTCCGCAACGCGTTTAGAAATAGGTCCAGACGACCATAAGTAATCTTTGCAAACCTGAGTGCAGATTTCAGATCATAATTGAACTCTTTTTCGCATTTTAGCACATATTCATCCAGAAATCTTTCAGAGAAATCATCGCTTTCAACAGCACCTGTTGCAACTTCTGCCGCTATCTCCCCGCTCTTCACAGCATAATAGATCCCCTCGCCAAGAAACGGATCGACGAAACCGGCAGCATCACCTGTCAAAAGCACACGGTCACTATGTATTCTCCGGTCAAAACCACCAGCAGGAATTCTATGGATGTTGACGTTATTCATTTTATCTTCGATATCGATATTCTTTTGAAGTGAAACATTCCTGACGAATCTCCTGAACAGTGTTTTCGGGTCATGCAGCCGCGTACCCCATCCGCCGATGCCTATGGAGATACGATCGCTCTTCGGAAATACCCATCCATAGCCCCACTCTCCGATAAAATAAAATTCAGTTAATTTATCACCAACACATTCATCTGTAAGCGCCTCTCCAAGTTCGACCTCAGCCTCCAGACACAGACCAACGCCATCGCCCCAGCGTGTTCTTATGCCTGACTTTCTCGCTACCGTGCTGTTCACCCCATCAGATCCGATAACCATCCTTGAACGATACCGGTTTTTGGGTGTTACCACCTCTACGTAATCCGCACCAAAAACAATATCCAGCACCTTCTCGCCATCCTGAATCACAGCACCAGAATTCTCTGCTCTGTTGATGAGCCAGCGATCAAGGTTCTCCCGGCGGGTCATTATTGCGACACGATCATCCAGCATTCCTGTGAAGTTTCTGTAATCCGGCAAAAATATGCGTGCACCGAATACCTCACGCTCGATCAATTCCTTATCGATCTTTCCGATTATATCCACTGCTTTCTGAGAGACTCCACCGCCGCATGTCTTGTCTCTCGGATATGACTCCTTCTCAATCACCAGCACAGAAAGCCCGTCTTTTGCTGCCCTGTACGCTGCAGTCGAGCCTGCAGGACCGCCACCAGCGATGATCAAGTCGTACATTCATCCTGCCGCAGCCAGTTCCTCGAAGTATCTGCCAACCAGATCCGAATTCTCACCAGGAATTGGTTCGGGTGCTTCGGAAGCGACCGGTTCCACAGGAAACGGCGAAGACTCCTTGAAATCATGCGTCTCTGTCTCAGA
>PIXW01000248.1 GCA_003601535.1 ANME-2 cluster archaeon | reverse complement strand
TCCTTTGCCTTCATGACCAGTTCGTAATCCCGAACCTCACCGGTTTCAAAGGTCAGCATTACTCCTTTATATGCCTTTTCAGGATCTGTGAAATAGTCAGCAAACGGAGTTCCTATCAACTCTTCCCGAGTTCTGCCTGTAGCTTGAACTGTAGCCTCGTTCACGTCCAGGATGATGCCTTCCTGGTTGAAGGTTATCAGAGGATCGAGGCTTGCCTCAATCAATCCGCGATTGTAGTGCTGAAGATTCTGCAGGTCCTGCTCTGCGCGCTTGTACTCGGTGATGTCGCGTGCAGCGGCAAAGACACCTACCGCCTCTCCGCTCTGATCCCTGTAGACCGAAGCGTTGTAGGAGACCGGGGTCTCGGTTCCATCCTTTGCCTTCATGACCAGTTCATAATCCCTGATCTCTCCCGCTTCAAAGACCAGCATTATCCCTTTAGCTTTTTCAGGATCTGTGAAATAGTCAGCAAACGGAGTTCCTATCAACTCTTCCCTGGTTCTGCCTGTAGCTTGAACTGTAGCCTCGTTCACGTCCAGGATGATCCCTTCCCTGTCAAACATTACCAGAGGATCAATGCTGATCAGTTGCAGTTCCCTTTCGGCGTATCGAAGTGGTAATTCTTCTGTTGTTTTATTCATTTGATGACCCCAGATGAAACAATGTGGCTGTAATTTTTTTATGTGTATACCTTGACTTTACCATATTTACCCTTTCCATGCGATCCACCATCCTATAGCCAGATATGGTAGCTGGATACATTAATATCACAAACCCTGCTCTTCCGGGTTCTTCTGCAAATCCAAACGGTTACGGGCTATTTCAGACATCTGCCATAACTTCCGGTGGCTGCACCAGACAACCAAAAGATTGTTATTGGACAATCGATGAAACAGGAGATCATGAACAGAGCCAAACGCTTTCTCGCAATCATCGCTGTGTTGCTGATAGTCGTATGTGCCGGATGCATCACCAGCCCACCATCACCATCACCAGCGCCAGCACCACATCCGAATGCTACTGAGATCGCTCCGGCAGAGATCCTCGGCATGGATAAGATGGTGGTGTCCACGGGTGCGGATGCACTGCAACAGGTAAGACAATCGCACTCGGGCAACATTGAGAATATTGAGGATCTTGCAATCATACATTATTACGGGAAAAATGATCGGTTTTTGACGCTGTGGACGACTCTATACCAGAACAAAACGATTGCAAAGAGCGAAACCGAGAAGATGGTCATCGGAATACGTAACTTTGGCGGAGACTGGGCATCCACACTCGAAGAGACCACGATCGATGGGATGGCTGTGTATAAGATTGCGCCGGATGATCAGCCCCAGTACTTCTGGGTGGATGACAACTGGGTCTTCTATATCGTACCGCATAACGTTACACCTGATGAGATTCCCCAGATCATCGAGGCAATTCGTGATCAGTCCGAGCAGAATCGCAACAGAGAGCCCTGATGTATTTGCAAGCGTCCATGCAACTCATGCTGGTATGAAGGTGTGTGGTGGTTGAGTGCTTGGGTATCGTGGGAGTTGTTCAACACAGCAGGTCAATCGGAACTGTAAATCTGAAAGGAAATGGTGGTTCGGATTCAGAGGTCTTCGAGGCTATTTTGCCTATCATAGTATATCCGAAAATAGTTCGCATATACTCCTTCCACCCTAATTTCACCGCTTATATCACGTCACAATCTCCGCAACCCTTCCTGCCGCAACAGCCCTTCTTACCTCCATCGCAAGCCTTCTCCCTGTGCTCATATTCCGGCGCCAGAGCGTGTTTCCATAAGGATGCCCGACCGATACGTGCACGTTCGTGCCGCCGCCGATTCTGGGAGCGACATCATAGATATAGAAGTTCAGATCCTTGTCAACGCACGTCTGCAGGCAGAACGGTCCGATGATCCCTGGCGAATAATATTTCTGGGTGGCTTTTACATATTTCTCTGCGAGTTCAAATGCCCCTTCGAGGAGTGACTCTCGTAGCGTCGCTGAATTGTGTCCGCAGACCGTATACTCTGGTATCTGCTGCGTCTCGACAAGCGTCATCTGCTGCGGCGCTGGCAGGCGCACATGCCCATCAAGACTGGTCTCGAACCGCCAGTCGATGCCAAGCAGTTCGATCGGACTCATTGTATCCTCGATTGGTGAATAAAAGAAATCAAGATTGAAGACCGGACCGATCACATAACGCTCGATTCTTGCTGCGTTGAGTGCATCCTCTGTTATCACGCCCTGCCTGATCAGGGACTCTGATTTCTGCCTGTACTCTTCGTAATCGGATGCTGTGAAGAAGCCGCGTTCGAGTTTCTTTACCGCATGTGGAAGCTTTACCATGACCAGAGAATCGATCTCCTCCGGATCACTGATTCTTTCCGGATATGGTAGATCTGCCTTCTCAAGCAGCCAGTAATAGTCCTTCTCGCCCCCCCGCTCCTCGCTCCGGAGCAGATTGCGGCTGCCCACCATCGGAACCATGAAATCATCCTCGATCGCGCCGATTTCGCAGTATGAGGTGAACGATCGGTTCGGTACGAACAGAATGTTGTTATCACGCAAAAATTGCTGATTTTTCTGCTGCAAAACCTCATCGAACCGCGGATAAACCACAGAATCATCCACAATTCCACGCAGGAGATTTCCATCCGGATCGCGCTGTGCCCTGAAATATCGAGTATACGTCTTTTCACGCCCTGCCTGGCAGATCAGAAATGTTCTGAAACCTTCCTCAACCGCACCATCGCACACATCCAGTGCGGAATGCGAACCTACGAGCCCGATTTTTATCTCTGACGTGTCGTACTCTTCCAGTATGGGTATGATATCGTTTCTGCCAATCATGGTAACAATTGCAGTACAAGGTTATACTTAAATTGTGTGATTATAGCGCCATCCGCGTAATCCCGAGCGTATCATCATAGGCACGCTCTGCCAGATCGCCGGTTATCTCGAGGATGAAGACCTCGATCGTGAGGTATGCACCAACGCTATCACGCAGGCAGCCGGTGAGTGTCTCCCCTTCCCTGCCGAGCGCAGCATGGATATGTATGCTCGGTTCGCCATCCTTTTGGAGAATGTTTCCGGTGCCAAGTATCTCATGAGCGTCCGTTATCGTTGACCATATAGGATCTGGCGGAACCGTATCCTCCTTTGGTCCGGTAACAATGCGCGCATCCCGAATTGCGCCGATCAGCATAAAGAACGCCTGCCTGATATCTTCTGATCGTGCAAGTCTGGTGAGTTCAACAAGCAGATCCTCGCCATGGTCCACACGTGCAAGAAATACCCTACCAATGGAACCTGTCTGGTATTTCATCTCATTTTCTCTCTTTCAGGTGCGCCTTTACACAGTCAACCAGTTCCATGCGACCGAACGGCTTGGTGAGGTAGCCATCGACACCAACGACATGCAGACCGATCATCTTGTCGATGGATTGCGCCTTTGCGGTAAGCATCACCACTGGAAGGTCTTTTGTCTTCTCGTTCTTACGTATCGATTGATATACATTCCAACCATCGATGCCTGGCATCATGATATCCAGTAAAATCAGATCGGGCTTTGCGTCGCTTAACATGTCCAGCGCCTCTCTGCCGGTATAAGCTGGCATAATCTCATAGCCCTCGCCTTCAAGCACCAGTGAAACCAGATCCACTGTATCTGGTTCATCATCCACTACCATGATCTTTGTGCTCATACAATGTGTATATTTTGTAACAGATGTTTAATAAAGCAATCCTTCACCCAACCATCAGATGCTTCACCTCAAGATAACTCCTGAGTCCATGCATTCCAAGTTCCCTGCCGATCCCGCTCTCGCGATATCCACCAAACGGCGCATGTTTCGGAGCACCATGATACGTGTTGATCCATACCGTTCCTGCCCTGATACAACCTGCAATCACTTTCGCATGTGATATATCCTCTGACCACACCGCTCCGGCAAGCCCGTATCTGGTACCGTTCGCAATCTCGATAGCTTCCTCCTCGTCGTGGTATGTGAGCACAGAGAGCACCGGACCAAAGATCTCCTCCTGAGCGATACGCATATCCGGTTCCACGTGATCGAATATCGTTGGCTCAACGAAGAAGCCGTCTCTCTCGATGCGATTTCCACCGGTAACGAGTTCTGCGCCATCCTCGATTCCATATCTGATGTATCTCAGGTCTTTTTCCATCTGCTCGGAACTGATCACAGGTCCCATGTCAGGGTCATCAAGCCCGTCTCCGATCTTGAGTCTTCTCGTTTCTGCGATCAGGTGCTCCATAAACTCATCATGGATGCCCTCTGGCAGAAGCAGCCTCGAACCTGCGGTGCATACCTGCCCCGCATTAAAAAAGATCGCAAAGACCGCACCATTTACTGCCTTTGCTTTGTCTGCATCCTCCAGGATGATATTCGCTGATTTTCCTCCGCATTCGAGCGTGATCTTCTTGAGGTTATTCGATGCAAGTTTCATAATCTCTTTTCCGGTCTCTGTTCCACCTGTAAACGCGACCTTGTCGACCTTTGCATTCCTTGCAAGTTCTGCTCCTGCCACACTCCCTTTTCCTGTGATCACGTTCAGCACACCCTTCGGACATCCAGCCCTATCAAATAGCTCTCCGAGTTCAAGTGCAGTAAGCGGGGTCTGACTCGATGGTTTGAGGATGAATGTATCTCCCGCGGCAAGTGCTGGCGCGATCTTCCATGATGCCATCTTGAGCGGCAGATTCCACGGGATGATTCCTGCTGCCACACCGACCGGCTCATAGTAGACCGTGCTGTGGGAATCGAGTCTCTCCTCGAGTGGAGATGTGAGACCTGCATAGTACTCGAAGAAGTCTGCCACGTCAGGAATGAACCGTTTCGCCCAACTGATCGGCATGCCGTTATCCAGTGTTTCAAGATGTGCAAGGCGATCTGTGTCCTTTCTAAGCAGTTCTGCTACTTTTTGCAGGACGTTCTTTCTTTTTTGGGGATTCTGGCTCCAGTCTGTGTTATCGAATGCGTCACGCGCTGAATCAATCGCTTTCTCTGTGTCGGTGCGTTCTGCATCCGCAGCGGTTGCGATTATTTGTTCTGTTGCGGGGTTGATTACCTGGAATGTCTCTCCGGATTCTGATTCAGTCCATTCGCCATCGATCCATAGTTTGTATTGTGCCGTCATGATCCGGATATGCCCACACCAGCATAATTTACGGAAGCCTCGGGCGAGATTTGAACTCGCGACCTAGTGATTACAAATCACTCGCTCTGCCAGCTGAGCCACCGAGGCATCATGCAGGTATGAACTTGGTGCCATAATATATAATGCCAGCGTCCCCATCCTCGCCGAGTTTTCTGAATACGGGCTTCACACGCATCCCGATCATGATCTCGTCAGGATCGCAGACCACCTGCCCGGTCATGCGCGGACCCTCGTCCAGCTGTATGATCGCCAGCGAGTATGGCGTCAGAATATTGAAGCCCTCGGACGCTGTGTGTATGATGGTGTAAGTAACCACTTCACCATGTCCTTTGAATCGATACTCCTCGATACTACCGTCCCTGCGGCAGTTCGGACACATCGTTCTCGGCGGGAAGTAGTATTTGCCGCATGTGTTGCATCTTGTTCCGATCAGATTGTATCTGCTGCTGATATGTCTCCAGAATCTTGGTACGCCCATGAGACCACCATACAGTATTTCGATCGGGTGATACTTAAAGATGTTAGTTTGAGAATTCTACCTCAAATCACCGTAACATACAAATAGCAACCGCTCGATTGCCATGATATGGTCGCGCTTGCCGTGAGAAGAGCAGCCGTTATAATATTTGCACTGGTGATTATAGCGGTTGCGCTCACGGTATTTGTCAATCATAGATCGGAGGGGAGTATCAGTTCCTATCATTTTCATGGAAATATCAGCATCAACAACACCCCTGCACCAGCACACACCACCATTCTCGCAAGGATCGATGAGAAGATATGCGGTGCCACAGAGATCGTGGCGCCGGGACACTATGATCTGGATATCTTTGCACATCCGGACACAAATAAGTATATATCATTCTGGATTAAAATGCCTTCGATGGAATACGCTGTACAGGCAGATCAGAAGCGTACGCTGCCACAGACTCGCGAATGCTTGTTCGATCTAACATTCCGCATCAAGGATGGTGATTCTGATCTGCACACCGGAATCTCCAGGGATACCGATCCTGCAGTTTCAGCCACTCCGTGCGCCACTCCGTGCGCCAATGCTACCACCACACCACAGCATACACACGAATACGATCCGCTGTTGTGGGACGTCGTGATAAACGAGATCATGTGGGATGAGGCAGAGTACATCGAACTCTATAGCACGCTCGATCGCACCATCTGTATCGGTAACTGGACGATCACCAGAGGCACGGGTGCGGTCAACGACACGATCGAGATAACCATCAATCCAGGTGCGATCATACCAGCACATGGCTACTATCTGATCGCAGATAAGGGTGCTACAACCTGCAAACCGGATCAAATCTCGAATATGACGCTTAAAAATGGTGGTGAGGTGCTACAACTCTTCAATGGATTTCCACCGATCTCAAAGAGGATCGATGTTGTGAATCAGAATGGGAACTGGTTTGCCGGGAAAGGTGATGATGTCGGGCAGTCGATGGAGCGAATGCTGCCGGAAGATGGCACGAATCGAGATAACTGGTATACATCACTTGGATACGAATGTGGACGCATTGGAACTCCCGGAAAAGAGAATTCTATGCCGGATAGAACTCCTCCTGAAATAACGCTCGTTAATGATTCTATTGGTGTGAACGGTGATATTGCAGTTTCTTTTAGTGAACGGATCGACATCTCAACGCTGTTGATATCAGTGGTCGATCCTTATGGTGGATGGGTATCAGGGCGTATCACCGGTGACGGTGACGTGAGAGGTGCTGTCTTTGATCCTTATGATCCGCTTCAGGTTGGGGTATATAACGTCCGTGTGAAATGCAGGGATCCGTCTGATAACCTTGCGGATCAGGAGTTTGTGCTGGCGGTTGTGAATCTGGATTCGGATGAACCTGAGCCACCGCCTGCACTCACTCTAACACCAGCCCCAACAACTACGCCCACACCTGCTCCTGACCCAACACCCGTTCCGAAGATCGTGATCAATGAACTGATGCCGAATCCAGTAGGGGCTGACCATGGGAACGAGACCACGGAACTGTACAACTGCGGCGATGATTCAGTGGATATCAGCGGTTGGATTCTCGAAAACGAGGATGGTGATACATATACCATCCCGGCAGGCGAGACTATCGAGGCGCACGGATATTATCTGACAAAGAAGATACAACTCGATAACGGCGGCGGTCAGGTATCTCTGTACCACGATGGCGAGGAGGTTGACCAGAGTATCGCTTACACACACTCAACCGAAGGCAAATCCTGGCAGCGGCGGACCGATGGACTCGACACAGACAGCGATAGTGACTGGATCGAGCGCGATCAAACGTTCGGGGTGTCCTGGTGAACTGCATCGTGAAGAAGTGCTCTGAATGGCGCAAATCCAGAACAAGGGGCTGTCAACTTATTGGATGTTATGCCAAAACTCTGGTTTTTCCAGGCATCAATGACAATGCTGAAACAACCCCAGCACCCAATAACTGTACAACCCCGCATGGAATAAATATTTAAACCCGATCATCTGCAAACAACCCTGACAACAGAATCCATCGGTTTCACATCAAATCTGGTATCTGTGAACTGTTCGCTCACCCAGATATTCGTCTCCGTGTGCATGGATAATTCCCTTGTGGTAAACGATCCGGATTTTGCCACTGCCATGTACGGGATCAGTTGATCCGCCAGATAAACATCCACCGATGCTCCGGAATCCAGTTCTCTTATGATGCTGTCGGCTGCATCGGATCCGACCACCTCTGCTCGTCTTCCACGCTCTCCAAGCGCAGACCCGCCTACGTGACCGCACCAGAGTGTGATTCCGCTGCCAGTTGATGCGACGTCTTCATGTTCCATTGTAATATCAGAATCGTATCCATGATCATGCAGTCTGGCGACAGCAGCATCGCGCTGCCTTCTTACGACATGCTCCGGAAGCCTTGATGCATGAGAGCATCCGTAAACCATGTCTGCATTTCTTCTCTTGAAATCAACTCCTGAAATACGAGATGGCGTAATCACAGCCCTGACACGCCCGCCTCCACGCGGATGATAGCCCCGTCTCCAAACCTCGATATTCACAGCACACCCCATCAGAGCGAGCGCGGGCAGGGTGACATATCGCAGATAATCGATTGGCGGGCTCCATTTCACATCGGTGCCACCTGTGATAACGAAAGCAACCGTTTCCGGAGCATGCAGCGCAACAGGGATCAGACACTGGAGAAGCAGTGAAATGCTTCCTGCTGTGCCGATGTCCAGGTGGTACGTCCCACCCCTGATATCTTTCGGAATAAATGTTATTTCAGTGGATCGCAGCGCAAGACCGGTAACTTCAGCATTGGTAAGTGATGTTACCGCTTTTATCGCGGTCAGGTGCTGAGCCGAAAGTCCTGGATTTGGGCGGTTGCTGCGGATATTGATGATCTTTACAGGCGTTCTGGTGATCGCAGCCATGGCAACCGATGTGCGCATGATCTGCCCGCCACCCTCTCCGAAAGAGCCGTCGATGGTGAGCATGAACTATGATCTGCTGTGGTGTTGATATATTCTTTGCCGGGTCGTACAACAACGTTTCACAACAGTTCGATCAAAAACTGTGACCCAGCCCGAACTCGCTATGCAGCGCCCGCACAGCCTTTTTCGCGTCCTCGCTTCGTACCACAAACGAGATGTTATGCTCGGAAGAGCCCTGGCTGATCATGATCACATTGATGTTATTATCTCCCATTGCGGTAAAGACGCGTGCAGCGACCCCAGGTATGCCAGCCATGCCTGCACCAACCACGGTGATTGCGCAGACATCTGCGTTCGTTGTCAACTCACGTACCAGTCCATTTCGAAACTCTGACCCGATTGCGTCCATAGCGAGGTTAAGATGCGACTCCTCAACAACGATGGAGATGTTCGCTTCTGATGAGCCCTGGCTGATCATGATGATGTTCACGCCGGCATCAGCGAGCGCGCCAAATACGCGCGCAGCAACCCCGATGGTGCCAACCATGCCTGCGCCAGAGATATTGATCAGAGCGATCTTCTCGATTACAGTGACCGCTTTTACGACCTCTCTTCCCTGCTCCTGATCCTTCACCACAAGCGTGCCAGCGAAATCCGGATCAAAGGTGTTTAGCACTCTCACAGGAATGTCATGCCTGATTGCCGGTTCGATCGCACGCGGATGCAGCACCTTTGCGCCAAAGTACGAGAGTTCCATCACTTCGATGTATGAGACCTGTGGAATGGTACGCGCATCAGGCACGATCTTAGGATCAGAGGTCATGATACCGGAGACCTCCTTCCAGAACCAGATCTCATCTGCATGAATCGCAGCGCCGATCAACGAGGCTGAAAAATCAGATCCACCGCGTCCAAGCGTTGTTGTGATCCCGGATTCCTCCTCTGCGATAAATCCGGCGACAACCGGCACACATTCAGCGATCAGCGGAACCAATTTCCGGCATACCCGCTCATAAGTAGTTTCAAGCGGTTTTGCCGCTCCATGTTTGCTGTTGGTCAGGATTCCAGCCTCACCTCCTGTGAGATGTATCGAAGGCATGCCGATCGATCGCATCGCTCCTGATAATATCGGTGCTGCAAGCAATTCTCCATAGGAGGAGATGTAATCGCGGGAGCGGGGAGTCAGTTCTCCGAGATAGCATATTCCTGTTAACGCCTGCTCAAGTTCATGGATCCGGGTGTCCAGCTCGTCTGATACCTGATCTCTGATCGTCTCATCGCTGATTGCGATATCCGCTGCATCATTATGCAGATTGCGGAGATGCGCGATCAATTCCTGAACCGTCTCGAGCTTTCCCGAATCCGCTACCCTGTCTGCCCGCTCCAGCAGATGATCGGTCACATCCTTGAGCGCAGAGGTTACAACGACCAGTTCATGCTCTCGATAGCGGTTTATCAACTCAGCAACCCATTTTATCTTCTCGCCGTCTGCTATCGAGGCGCCTCCGAATTTCATAACCAGCCGCATGTTTCTTCTTATGAGAAAGCACTCATTGAAAAAGATAGCGGTTGATCTTCAGTAAGCGATATAAGATATGTGATCGTTTTCATGACCATGCTTCTTCACGATCTTCTGGACATCGATTGCGCAGAGGTTCTGTATCTCATAGAACGCAGTTTCTACGACCAGAAGCGATGTGAATCAACAGAAGAGTACCTATCAGAGATCGCCAGATCAGAGATACCATTTGATGATGTGATCCAGATAAAAGATCAGGATGAGTTGATCGGAATTGCGGTTCTCATGCGTTCGGAGGATCAGGACTTCTGGACGATCTTCGTCAATATGATATGCAGGAGTCCTGATTTCAGAGATCATGCAATGAGACTGTGTGAACACGCAGATAACGTTCGCATCGTAAAAACAACAGGTTCGCAATTCATGGATGCAGTAATCGAATATTATTCGATCATGCTTGTGAACCGGATGCTGTGTGATCGATGCATCCATAAAAAAAAGAGTTTTTCAGAGATATTTTCAGAATCCCGTGTGCATAGACTCGTAACGCTCTTAACAGGAATCGAACAATCCGAAGGAATCGATTTTGCAGACGTAGATGTGATCGAGATATGCTGCGGCAACGGGATGGCGACGATCGCGCTCCGTGAACTGAACTGCGATCCGCAGTGTCTGGATTCTGACCGGTGCGCCATCTGCGAGGGGCTCGAGCACGGCGTACTTGCCCCGCACCGGTCGATAGTACTGGATGCAACCGAACTCTCGCAGTTCTTTTCTGCAGGTACCTTTGACTGTGTCACCGGATTTATGCTCGGTGCGATCTATCCGTTCAATAAGGATCTCTGGATGCGAATCATGTCAGAATCTGTTATCTTGCTGCGTGAAAATGGATTGCTCATCTTCACGGTTCATAAGAATGAGGAGATTCTCATCTTAAAAGAGGTTCTGGATGAGCTTGGTATGAGCGGGAGGATCATCGACAACCGGGACGGTGCCGGGATGTATGATCAGTGGGTGTATGTTGGGCGGAATAAATCAAAGCCGACCATTTCGTAACTTCGGATTCTTGTTCAAAAACCTAATTTTTTTAGGGTAGATTATTTATGTACCTAGATGCCACAGATGTGGATTAGGATAACCTAATACAGGTGAATAACATGAGATATCTGGTTCACAGAATCGTGAGATGCATCGCAGCTACCATTGCAGGTGGAAAACCAGCAACGCTGATGAACATCTCCAATGAGTATGGCAGGCTGCTGGACGTATGGGACCGTTATAAGGCAGGCATCTTTATCGGATCTGAAATCGATTATTATGAGTTGAAAAGGACCGATAAAAATGCGGTTGTTCTGTTTTTCGATCAGAACCGGTTGAACGAACTGTTGAAAGACGAATCAGTGATGGAATTCCTATCCGAATGCGGATATGAGTCTGATTCCATCGACTATGTATTGAAGATGCTCAGGCACAGGTATACAACCGATCGATGCCCTCCTGAGATCGGAATATTTCTCGGTATTCCGATGAAGGATGTTAAAGGGTTTATGGGACTCAACTCTCTCAGAAACACAAAGTGCGGTTTATGGAAGATATACGGGGACCCTGAAGTATCCGAAAAGAGGATGGACGAATACCGCCGTGCAAGGAAGATGATAATTAAAAGGCTCTTTTCAGGAGAAGACCCTGTCAACATCATCAGAGGAGCGGAATTAGGTTTTTTGAATAAACCTAGCTTTTCTAGGGAAGATTATTTGCATACCTAGGAGTACACTATAGAATCAGACCTGTAAGGTCAATAAATCCAAAAAGGAGGTATATGAAATGAACTCATTGATGGATGTGGAATCTGATACAACAGTGACCGTTAAGGATATCACAGGTGGTCTGGATGTCAAGCAGCACCTTGAGGAGCTCGGGATAAAGGAAGGGGTTACACTTGATGTGGTTGCAACCGAGCCGGTGCATGTGCACTGGGGACCCATTTCTCTGGCAGTAGGTGATCAGAAAGTGATCATAGCTCGTGGATGGGCTGATAAGATCTATGTGGAGAAGGGCGGAGAGACAGTTCCGCTACTGAGACTGGAGAAAGGAGACGTGGGAACAGTCAAAACGATTGAAGGCGGAAAGGAATTCGAAGGTTTTCTATCCGAATGCGGCATCGTAAAAGAGAGCGAACTCATATTCCTGAGCCATATCCCTGATCGTACCATGGTACTTGCGGTCGAGGGTGAAGAGATGAGAATGGGCGAGGGTCAGGCATCGAAGGTCTTTGTGACCAGGGAAGGGAGATCTACCCAGATCAACTACCTGAACGATGGTGAAAAAGCCACGGTAGAACGGATTACCGGTGGAACTCATCTGCAAGAGAAGTTCAGACAACTCGGGCTCAACGAAGGAGCTGAGATAACCCTGCTCAGAAGAGAGACGGTAGCCCCGACTCCCAAGCAAGGTGCCTACATACTTGCCAGGATAGGAGAACAACTGGTCACAATCGGTCATGGTCTGGCTGAAAAGGTGCTGGTCGAGTAGATACACACGAGCCCGATTCTAAATCGGGCTCACGTTAGGACGGATATAATATTCTGCCCTGTGGATATAAACAGTCATAACGCATGCAGATACGTCAAGAAGGCATGTAAATTGAGGAATAAACCCTGCCATTTCCTGCGCAGTTCGAGTATCAGCATGCTCATCAGGGAACTGGAGAATCGTGTTGAACAACCTGATACAGCGTCAGCACAGGATTAGCCGGTCATAGCCGGTACAATCTGCCAGCCCATGCCACCTT